>DAINBW010000031.1:0-12013 GCA_036732745.1 Spirochaetales bacterium
GCCAGCGCCGGCGCCGGCAGGAAGGTGGCGACCGGGGCGGCGGCGGCGACGGAGGCGGCAACGCCCGCCGTCCGCCCATCCGTCAGCCCATTCGACAGCCCGAGGGGGCGCGCTATCTCGCGCTCGAAGAGCGTGGACAGGCGGGCGCCGCCGATCCGCTCCAGAGCCAGGCCGAGCAGCTGAAAACCGGTGCAGGAATACACGACGCGGAGCCCCGGCCGCCCTTCGGGCTCGATGGCCAAGAGCCGGGCGATGGCCTCGTCGCGGTCGACGCGGGCGGGATCGGGGAAAAAGGCCTGGAGCCGGGGTTCGGGGGGAAGGCCGGCCGTATGCGCCAAGAGCTGCCGGATGGTGGCGCCGAGCGAGGCGCCGGCTGCCTCGGGCAGATAGAGGCTGAGCGGCGCGTCGAGCGCGAGCCCGCCCGCCTCCACCGCCTTGAGCGCCAGGAGACTCGTCGCCAGGGGCTTCGTCAGGCTCGCCAGGTCAAAGATGGTGGCCGCGGAAGCCGGAACTCCGCCTCTTTCCTCAGGGTCGGGATGGCCGATCGCGGAGAAGAAACGCTCTCCGCCGTCGATCCGCGCGGCGACGACGGCGCAGGGGAAAGCCCCGTCCTGGTAGGCCGCCTCGATCGCGGCGGCAACGTTGCTCATGTCCATGGCCCGGCAGTATAGCATGTTCAGGCGACGGAGGCGGGCCTCGCCGCTCGCGGCGGCGGAACCCCTGCGGCCGCCGGCCCTTCCCCGCGGCGCCCCGCCTCGCCACCCCGCCTCGTGCGGCGGCGATTGACGCCGTCGGGATTAGTCGTATGCTTTTTCCATGGGTCTTCGGGAAAAAACGCTCACGATTCTCCTCGCGACGATTGTGGCGATGACGCTGGCGGTCACCGGGGCGCTCGGCGCCTTCTACCTGCGCTCCCAAGAGGCGATCGACCGCGCCGAGGCGGAGGAAGACGCGCGTCGCCTCGCCCTCCTCGTCCAAGACGACTTGGCCCAACTGGACACCCTCTGCCGCGATTGGGCCTATTGGGACGACGCCTATGCCTTCGCGAAAGGGGAAGGCCCCCGCTTTCTCGAGTCGAACCTCGCCAAGGGCGAGACGGTCGGTCTCCTCGGACTCGCGGTCCTCGCGATCCGCGACGAGGGCGGCCGGACGCTCTTCGAATACGAGGACGCCCCGGGCCGGGCGCCGGCCGTCGGCGCCGAACTCGCCCGTTTCGGCCGCCTCGATCCGGCGCACGCGGGCCTCGGCCTCGTCGCCGCCGGCCAAGACCTGCTCCTCGTCGCGGCGCGGCCCATCCTCAAGAGCGACCTCTCAGGCCCTCCCCGGGGCTCGATCGCGATGGCCCGCCGGATCGACGCGGCGTGGCTGGAGCGCGTCGAGCGGCTCCTCGGCCGAAGCGTGACCATCCGCGCGGCCCCCGGACGCGCCGAGGTCGGCGCGGTGGAGATCAGGCGCGAGGGCAACCTCGTCCGCGCCACCCTGGCCCTGGCGGGCCTGGCCCGCGGCGCCGCGGCCCTCGCCGAGGTTTCGGCGCCCTCGGCCTCGTCACGCTTCGGGACCACCCGCTTCGTGACCGTGCTGGGCGTCATCCTCATCATCATCGCCCTGTCGGCGATCGTCGCGGTTTTCGCCCTCGAATGGCTCTTCCTCCGGCGCATCCGCCGCATCGGCGCCGAGCTGGACCGCATGGCCGAGCCGGGGCGCCGTTCCGCGCGCCTACCCGTCGAGGGCGGCGACGAACTCGCGGCCTTGAGCGCGGCCATGAACGCCTCTCTCGACCGCCTCGAACGCCTCGTGGCCGAGCGCGAGGCCATGCTCCGGGAGATCCACCACCGGGTCAGGAACAACCTCCAGGTGATCGCGAGCATGCTGACCCTCCAGGCCTCCTCCGCGGAGATCCCGGAAGTCGCCGCCGCCATCCTCCGGAGCCGCCTCCGCGTGCAGGCCATCGCGATCGCGCTCGACGACCTCCTCTCCCGGAGCTCCCTCGACCGGATCGGCACGCGGGGCCTCCTCGAACGCCTCGCCGCCTCCGTCACGGCGGACCGGGAGGACGGCCTCGCCTCGGAGATCGTCGTCGAGGGCGGGGACGTCGAGGTCGACATGGACCGGGCCCTGCCGCTCGCCCTCGCGGCCGGCGAGGCCCTCCACAACGCCCAACTCCATGCCTTCCCCCCGGGAACGCGCGGCCGGATCAGCCTCGGCGCGCGGCTCCGGAAGGACGGGACCCTCCTCCTCGAGGTGCGCGACGACGGCGTCGGCATCCCGGAAGGCGCCGCTCGGCGCCTTGGCCTCGGCTTTGCCCTCGTTGAAGCGCTCGCGATCCAGCTGCGCGGGAGTTTCTCGGCCGTCCGTCATCCGGAAGGCGGCACGCTCTTCACGCTCGAGGCGCCGCTCGGGGACTGAGGGCGCGCCCCCAACCGACCCCGCGCCTCGCCCGCATCGCCCCAAAAAAGAAAAACCGTCCTGGCGGGACGGTGCGGATGATGCCTCTTGTTTCGTGGCAGGAGTCGCCCTGCGCTCGGCGCCCTCCTGGCGCCATCGCTACGGGCCGCGCCGTCGCGCTGGCGGCGCGCATCCCTGCGCGCCTTCCTGGCCTCCGGCCAGCGCGCGACGGCGTTCGACTACGTCGCTTCGCTCCGTTTGCCGGAAGGAATCGTATTATGCCCGCCATCCGGCGGGCGGCGGCATCCTGCACCGCCCCAAAAGAAACAAAACCCATCCTTGCGGATGGGTTTTGTTTGGATGGGCGGTGCAGGAGTCGAACCTGCGACCCTCAGCGTGTCATACTGATGCTCTAGCCAACTGAGCTAACCGCCCCTTCCCTGATCACGCCCTTGGCTTTCGCCGCCGGCGGGACACTCGTACCGAGTCGCCTCGGTGCGTGGGCATATGTTTATCAAAAAGGGCGGCCTCTGTCAAGGCCGCCCTCGATAAT
This sequence comes from Spirochaetales bacterium, assembly GCA_036732745.1. Classification (GTDB taxonomy): domain Bacteria; phylum Spirochaetota; class Spirochaetia; order Treponematales; family Rectinemataceae; genus JAEUJG01. The sequence continues at coordinate 2,939 of DAINBW010000031.1, forward strand.
CCGCGAAAGTTTGCGGTTTTTTGCCCTCGGCTCAGGCGCGCTCGCGAATGGCGACGTTGATCTCGATCTTGCCCTGCGCAGTCTCCATCGGGACGATGAGGGCCTCGACGTCGGAATCGGTGACTTCCATGTTGTCGCCGGTGAAGATCGCCGGCGGGGTGAGGTCGAAGCGGAAGCCCAGGTCGTGGAGCTTGGTCACCGCCTGGGCGGTGATCATGTTGGCGAGCTCGGTGATGGTCGCCTTGACGAGATCGTCGAGGGCCTTGAGCTCCTCGTTGTTCATGGCGCTCGCTATCTTGAGGGCCGTGGGCTTGTCCATGTCGAAGAGGACGCGGCCCTCGACGTCGCCGGCCAGGCCGACGATCGCGGCGACGCCCGCCACGGGCATCGAGGTGGACTTCAGATAAAGCTCTCCCCGGCGCACGTCGGACTGCAGGACCTCCCGGAGGACGTTGAAGGCCGACTCGACGAAGGGATTGATGTATTCGACTCTCATGACGCTCTCCTCGATCAAGGACCGCGCGGGTCCCGCTATTCCTTGCGGTAGGCCGAAACGGCCCCCGTCGACGACGCGGTCCAGCCTTCGCCGGGGCGCTCGTTGGCGCCAAGGACGAGGACGCCCGCGGATTTCAGCTTCTCGGCAATATCGCTCAGGAGGCGCCGCTGGTCGCCGGGCGCCATGAAGGACAGGACGTCGCGGCTCAAGACCAGGTCGAGCGGGGGCAGGGGACTCGCGTTGAGGACGTCGTGGAACTCGAAGAACACCGAGTCGCGGACGGCCTGCGAGAAGGAAAGCCCGTTCCGGCCCTTCGTCATGTAGCCTTCGAGCCAATCGGGCACGCCGTTTTCGGGGAAAATCATGTTGGGCGCCATGGAGATCGCGAGGAGGTCGGAGTCGTTGGCCCAGATCTTCACGCGGGCCTCCGGATAGCGGCGGCGGAGAGCGCAGGCGAGGGACCAGGTCTCGTAGCCCTTGCCGCAGCCGGGGTTCCAGACGTTGATGTTCTTCGTCGCGAGGTCGGGCAAAGCCGCGATGAAGGAATCCGCGTAGTCCTCCTCCCAGAGCCGACCGGTGCAGGGGGACCAGAAGCCCTCGAGGAAGGCCTCCGCGTCGCCGGCCTCGTGGAGCTGGACGTCGGCGCCCTTGCGTTCCCGCTTCCAGTCGGCGAAGCGCTCGCGGAACCAGGCGTCGCTCAAGCCCGTGGCGTGGAAGTTCTTGAAGGTGGCGAGCGTCTCGCGGACGAAAGAGGCCGCGACCTCCTCGCCGGCGGCGCCGGCCTGGGCGGGCGCGCCGTAGGTGGCCTGTCGCTCGGCGGGCGCCGCGGCGGCGGCCGGGGCCGCGCGGACCTCGGCGACGGCGGGCGCGGGAGCCTCCTCGCGTTCGGGCGCGAAGATGCGGTCCACGTCCAGGATGATGTAGAGCTTGCCGCCGTTTTCGACGATGCCCTGGATGTACTTCACGTTGATGTCGCCGAAGATGGGGTGCGGCGGCTGGATGGTGGAACTCGAGATCCCGACGACCTTGTCGATCGCGTCGACGATGACGCCGAAGACGTGCTCCTCCACGCGGAGGATGAGGAGGCTTTCGAGCGCGTCGTCGGCCTTCCGCTCCGCGGGCAGGTGGAAGAAGATGCGGAGGTCGATCACGGAGATGATCTCGCCGCGGAGGTTGTAGACGCCGCGCACGAAGGGCGCCGCGTTCGGGACGTAGGTGAAGCGCCCCGCCTTCGCGATCTCCTTCACGCTCATGATGTCGATGCCGTATTCCTTCCCCGCCAGGGAGAAGGTGACCATCTTGAAGTCGACCTTGTCGGCCCGTTCCTTCTTGGCGTCGGCGGCCTGGGGCTTCTGCTCGGTAGTCTGCGCTGCCATGCTCGTTCCCTTCGCCTTGCTTAGCGGACCGAAGCCTCGAGGCGCCGCCGCTCCTCGAGCTCCCGCTTGAGTCCGAGCTCCAGGAGCTGGCTCACGTCGATGATGAGGCACACCGAGCCGTCGCCGAGGATGGAAGCCCCCGCGATGCCCGGCGAGACGGTGAACTGGTCGCGCAGCGGCTTGATGACCACGTCCTCCTCCCCGATGAGGGAGTCGACCATGAGACCCATCCGCTTGTCGGCGGTGCCGACGATGACGACGAAGCAATGTTCACGCTGCTCGTCGGTCTGGATCCGGAACAGGCGGTTCAGCCGCAGGAGGGCCACGACGTCGTTCCGGATGTTGAAGACCTCGTAGTTGTCGATCATCCGGATGTCGGCGGGCTTGATCCGGTGGCTCTCGATGACGCTCGTGATGGGGATCGAGTAGATCTCCTTGCCGACGCGCACGAGGAGGCCCTGGATGATCGCGAGGGTGAGGGGCAGCTTGATCGTGAAGCGCGAACCCTTGCCGCGCTGGCTCGTCACCGTCACGGAGCCGTTCAGCTTCTCGATCTGGCGCTTCACCACGTCGAGGCCCACGCCGCGGCCGGAGATGTTCGTCACGGACTTGGCGGTGGAGAAGCCCGCGTCGAAGATGAGGTTGAAGGCCTCGACGTCGGTGAGGGACTTGCTCGGGTGGATGAGGCCGCGCTCGACGGCCTTGGCCCGGACCGCCTCGACGTCGATGCCCTTGCCGTCGTCGGAGATCTCGATGATGATCATGTTGCCTTCGTTGGAGGCCTTGAGGAGGACGGTGCCCTCCTCGTTCTTGCCGGCGGCGCGGCGCTCCTCGGGGCTCTCGATGCCGTGGTCCAGGGCGTTGCGGACGGAATGCATGAGGGGATCGAGGAGGTCCTCGATCACCGACTTGTCGAGCTCCGTATCCTCGCCCTCGATGACGAGGTTGACCTTCTTGTTGAGGGTCTTGGTGAGATCCCGCACCAGGCGGGGGAAGCGGCTGAAGATCTGGCTGATGGGCACCATGCGGATCCGCATGACGCCTTCCTGGAGCTCGCCCGTTATGCGGCCGAGGTTCTGGGCGGTGGAGCGGAACTTGGCGACGTCGGTCTTGAGGTCGCCCTCGAAGCCGTCGAAGGCCTGGAAAAGGCTGCCGTACTTCTCGAGAATGTCCTTCTTGATCTCCTTGGCGGACTTGCCGGCCTGGATGGCCGCGAGCTGGTCGGGTAGCTCGTCGAAGAGGTCCTTGAGGCCGTCGCGGAAGCGTCCCTGGGACTGCTGGAGCTCGCCCATCAGGTCGCCGAAGCGCGCGGAGATCTGGTTGAAGGTGGCCTTGTTGATGACGGTCTCGGAGACCAGGTTGAGGAGGTTGTCGATGCGGCGGCTGTCGACGCGGAGGACGGAGCCCTGCTGGACCTGGCCCTTGCGGACCTCGGCCTCCTTGGGCGCCTCCTCCTCGTGGGCCTCGGCGATCTGCGCGGCCAGGGAGGCGGCGGACTCGGCGGGAGCGGCCGCCGGCGCGGCGACCGCCGCGGGACGGGACGCGGGGCGCGGGGCTTCCGCGCGGACCGGCGCGCCGAGCGCGGCCTTAAGCTCCTCGGCGCTGATGTCCACCTCGTGCTTCGGGGCGGCGGGCGCCGCGGGGGCGGAAGCCGCCTCGGGGCCGCCGCCGAGATGGACCTCGTCGACCGCGACGCCGCTCACGACGTCGGGGATGAGGGACTTCCGCCGAAGCTCGTCGGCGTCCAGCTCGGTCGCGATGAAGTACTCGACGGTCGGATAGAAGGCGTCCTCGTAGAGCTTTTCGAAATCGGGCACGGTCTTCAGGATCGAGCCGGCGTCGCGCAGGGCGGCGAAGGCGTGGATCGCGGAGACGGTGTTCATGACGTTGTCGGGATTGAAGGTCAGGCTGAGGCGGTAGACGCGGCGCCCGGCCCCGGCGGCCTCGCGGAGCTCGAGGAGCTCGTATTCGCTGAGGCCGAAGGACGAGGCGGCGGCCGCGGGAGCGGCGGCCGGCGCGGCCTTGGCGACGGGAGCGGGAGCGGACTTGGGAACGGCCGCGGCCTTGGAGGTCCCGGCGGGCAGGAAGGCCGCCAAGGTGGACTTGAGCGCGGAGATGTCGGCGTTGTGCACCCCGCCGCCGGCCCTAGCGTCGAGCATCGCCTTGATCACGTCGATGGAGGCGAGCAGGGCGTCGATGAGCGCCTCGCCGACCGTCGCCTTGCCGGAACGGATGCCGTCCAGCACGTCCTCGACGAGATGGGTGAACTGCGCCAGTTCGGTCATTTCGACCGTCGCGGCGCCGCCCTTCAGGGTATGGGCGGCCCGGAAGATCTCGTCGACCGCGTCGCGGTTGCCGGGATCGTTCTCGAGGACGAGGACGCTCTGCTCGAGGGTCTCCACCTGGCTGTTCGCCTCGGAGAAGAAGTCCTTGAGGAGTTCCTCGTTGTTGGGATCGAGATAATCGCTCATCGTGCTTCCAGCATTATATAGATGAGGCTTTACGTCAAGGCCGCCGGACAGGCGATCCTTTCGCTTGGCCCGGGCTCCGGGGCCGCCGATAAGCATAGAGTGCCGCCACCGGAGCCCCGCGTCCGGCGGCGAAAGGAATTGCGCCGGCTTTCAGTGCAATCCCCCTCTCGGAGCGCTAAAATTCAGGCTATACTAGCCATGAGGAGACCTACGGACATGCGTGGAAGAAGCTTCCCGGCCATCATGCTCGCCGCCCTCGCCGCCCTCGCAGCGCCGGCTCCCCTCCAGGCGGCGAACGTCAATGTCGACCGCCTCGAACTCTTGAGCCACGGCGGCCTCGACGAGAGCACCGGACTCTACGCCGTGGACTCCCGGCTCTTTTTCGGGCTTTCCTTCGCGGGGGGCGACAAATTCGGCGGCCTCCTCCGCCTCGACTTCCTGAGCGGCCAGGTCGAAGAGGACCTCGCCCTGCTCCGGACCACCCTGCCGGGCACGGCCGTCATGAGCGATCTCATCGCGCGGCTCAACGCGCCGGGACTCCGCCTCCGCACCGTCGCCGTCACCGCGCGGCGGCTTTTCGGCGGCCCCCTCGAGGCGACCTACTTCATCGGGGAGCTCGACACCTTCTGCTCCGGCGCCGATTTCGTCTCGCTTTTCGGCGCCGCGCCCTTCGCGACCGCGCTGAGCGGGCCCATGGTCTACCCGGAGGGCATCGGCGGCGACCCCAACCGCTTCTACGACGGCATCCACGCCGCCTACGGCACCGGTTTCCGCCTCGGGGCCGCCTTCCCGACCGCGGCCGCCTACGCCTACCTCTACCAAGACTCGGCCCTCGGCTCCGGGCGCTGGTCCGCCGACCTCCGCGGCCTCCTCGACGCCCAAAAACTCAAGTTCGAAATCTTCGCCGGCGCCTCCCTCGACCCGAGCGCCGCCTACGGCCTCTATCGCGCCGGCTTCCTCTTCCACTACGCGCCGGGCGCCGTCGGCGAGTTCTACGCCCAGGTCGGCCTTCCCCGGCTCGACCCGACGGCGGGCATCGGCATCGACGACTTCTATTTCCTCTTCGAGCCCCGCGTCAACTTTTCCCCGGGCTCCCTCGCCATCACGGTCTTCTATCATCCCGCCTACTATCAGCAGAAGGCCACCGACGAAAAGGGGTCCCTCGACCTCGGCTTCAACCTGAAATTCGGCAGCCTCGCCGCGACGGGCTCGCAGGGCGGCGTGGAAAGCCTCCTGGCCTTCAGGACCCGCCTCACGGACAGCCCCCTCGTCATCGACGTGGCGCCCTACTATTCGGTGATTTCAGCCGGCCTCGAGTGGAACTTCAAGCTTGACCTCAGGGTTTTCCCCTTCCCCTCCGCCTGGTACGGCATTTTCCGGCCCTTCATCGGGGCTAAAACCTCCTTCTAGCGAGGCTCGGCATGCGACGCAGCACGGCGATCGGGCTTTTCGCCCTCCTCCTTCTCGCGAGCGCGCTTCCCGCCCTCGCCGTCGAGATCGGCGTGGAGGGGCGGAGCGGCAACATCCACTTCCCCTGGACCGGTCTCGCGCCGAGCGGCGGCGCCGCACCCTTCCCCGCGACAAATCTGTTCTGGGGCGGCGCCGGCTGGCTCGCCCTCGATCTCGGCGAAGCCGCGCAGTTCCGCGTCGGCTACGAGACCGATCCGGTGCTCCGTCACCTCTTCGGCGCCCAGGTGCTGTTCGAGCGGGGCATCGCCCGCGTCGCCGTCGGGCCCTTCATCGGCGCCTTCAACTCGCCGACCGCCCTTTTCAGCGCCGGACTTTCCACGACGGTGCGCTTCCAGTGGCCCGGCATCGCCTTCGTCTCCGTGCGCTCCGACGGCGGCCTCGCCGTGGGACTCCTCGCCAGCGCGGCGGCCTCGGAGCCCCAAGCCCTCGCCGAGCTCTCCGCCGGCTTCTACGCGCCGAACGCCATCGTCTCCGGCACGCTGACGGCCAAGCGCTTCACGGAGACCGACGCGGCCGGCCTCCTCGTCATCGACGCCCTCTCCCGCTACATGCTCCAGGTCGACGTCTACAAGAAGAACGTGCCCTACAACCTCGTGGCGAGCGCCGGCTACCAACTCCGCTCCAAGTACTACCAAGCCTCGGCGACCACCGAGGCCCTCGGCAGCCTCCTCCTCGGCGTGAAGACGACCGCCCAGGTGGCGCCGGGCATCAAGGTTTCCGGCGATCTCTCCACCGGCTTCTTCGTCTTCGGCCTCGAGGGACTGGCCGGGCGAAGCCCCGAAATGAACAGTTTCATGTTCGCCGCGACCCTCGGCGTCATCATCGACACGGCCCTCCTCGTCCCGGCGCCGACCCGCGCCAAGCGAAGTCCGACGGGGCAGCCCGTCGCGCCCTCCGCGCCGGCCACTCCGGCGGCGCCGGCACCGTCCCTCGAGGCGGCGGCCCCCGCGGCCGAAACCGCCCCGCCCGCCCCCTAAGGCCGAGCGTCCATGCCGTCGACAACCTCATCGCCCACGGCCGCGGGCAATACCGCGGCGCCCGGCCCGGCCGGATTGGCCGCGGTCGCCATCCCCAAGCGGCGCGTCTGGGGCATGCTCGCCCTCCGCCCGGCCTTATCCCTCGCCCTCCTTTTGGCCCTTGCCGGCTTCTTCGCGCTGCGCGGCGGGCGGGATCCCATCGGCGATTCCGCCGCGTGGTGGCTGTGGCTGGTCACCGCGACCAACGCCGCAAGCCTCTTCCTCCTGGCCCGCTTCGGGCGCAAGGAGGGCCTGCGCCTCCGGGACTTCTATTCGGCGCGCAAGGCCACCTGGCGCGGCGACCTCGGCTGGACCCTCATCGCCCTGGCCGGCATCGCCCTGGCGGCCCAGCTGCCCGGCGACCTCCTCGCCACGGCGCTCTGGGGCTCGCCGAAAACGCCGAACAATCTCCTGTTCCGCCCCCTGCCCCCCCTCGCCGTCTATCCGCTCTTCCTTCTCCTGCCGGCGACCCAGGCCCTGGCCGAGCTGCCCCTCTACTGGGGCTACGTCGCGCCCCGCCTCAGGGCGGGCGGCATGGCGGGCTGGAAGGTCATCGCCCTCGTCGGCGCGACGCTTTCCTTCCAGCATCTCTGCTTTTCCTTCCGCCTCGACTGGCGCTACGATCTCTGGCTGGCCCTCAAGTTCCTGCCCTTCGCGCTCTGGACGGGCTTCGTGCTCAAGCGACGTCCGACGGCCATGCCCTACCTCATGGGCGCGCATTTTGCGATGGACGCCGGGCTACCCGTCCTCGCCTTCCTGGTCTCCCGGGGCATGGTCCTCTAGGAGTCGGCGCGGGGCAGCCTGGCCGATGGTCGCAAACCCCAGGACGATCGCACAACGCACCGCATCTGGAACGCCGGCGCGCGCCCGCGCCCTTCGAACCCGGCCAAAAAAAGAAGCGACGAACTTGCGTCGTCGCTTTCATGAGCCTGAGCCGGGTTCGCCCTCCGGCCCTCGTCCTCCTGACTCGGGCCTCCGGGCCGCGCCCCTCGCTGGCGGCGCGCGTCCATGCGCGCCTTCCCGCGCTCCGCGCGGCGCTCGGGGCGTTCGAACCCGGCGCGCATCAATTAAAAAAGCCGCCCCTTCGGGACGGCATTGTCTCAGTGAGCCGCGCCGGGTTCGAACCGGCGACCCACGCCTTAAAAGGGCGTTGCTCTACCGACTGAGCTAGCGGCTCATAGTACCCCGCTACAGTAGCTGGCCGGGGCCATCCCTGTCAACCGCGGCCGACTTCAGTAGATGAAGTCGAACGCGAGAAGCAGGTTGTAGATCGGCCGCCCGCCGGGTTCGTCGGAGAGTTCGCTGCCCCAAGCCGCGGCCTCGAGCTTGAAGGCGCCGAGGTCGAAGCCGATGCCCGCGGCGAGAAGGGCCTCGCTGAAACCGATCCTGACGGAAACGATGTCGAGGGCGCGGACCTCGAGTCCGAGGCCGAGGTTCAGGATGGCGTTCCGCGGCATGGGCCGGGCCAGGTCCAAGAGGTCGCGATAGTCGATCGCCACGACGAAGTCGTCGATGTAGCGCCCGAGGATGCCGAGGTCGGGCGACCAGGAGCCGCCGATGGCAAGGTCCGTCGGAACCTTCGTGGAACGGCTGCCCGTCAAGGCGGTGCCGGGATTGCCGACAAAGCCGAGGACGCTCGTGTACTCGGAGACGAGACCGGGGCTGTAGGCGTCCCTGCAAACGAGGCCGGCGGAAAAACGCTCTTCCCAGTTCCAGCGGAGGCCTAGGTCAAAACCGATGCCCGTCGTCAGGTAAAAGGGCCGGGCGAGGATGGAGCTTGAGCCGGAGATGAGATTCTGGATGCCGACGAGGCTGTCCCGCGCGTCGAGCTCGCCCCGGATGAAACCCTTGGCGAGAAGGCCCAGGTCCAGGGCGTGGCCCTTGCCGAGGAGGAAGCGATAGGCGTAGCCCCCCGTGAGGAGGATGTCCTCGCTCACGAGCACCCGCAGGGCGGTCACGCTCGCCGAGTTGAGCGACATTCGCGTGCGGTTGAAGAGACCGAAGCCGAGCCCTTCGCCGACGTAGCCGAAGGCGAGTGGGCCGGCGATCTCCAGGCCCGCGTAGAGCTTGTAGTCGTTCTTGGCGAGAAGGTCGGCCAGGGCGGTCATGATGTCGCCGCCGCCGAGCATCAGGTTCGCGAGGTCGAAGACGGGACCCGAGGCGCCTATCGCGAGGCGCGAGGCGAAAAGTTCCGGCTTGACCGCGACCATCGCGGCGGGATTGGCCAGGAGGGAGTAGTAATCGTC
>DAINBW010000032.1:0-11895 GCA_036732745.1 Spirochaetales bacterium
GCCGTCCGGCGCCGCTTCGGCTACCGCGGCTCCCGCCGCCCTCGCCAGGCCCAAGGATACGGCGCGCAACGCGCGCATCAAGGGCTACGAGGGCGACCCCTGCCCCGTCTGTGGCCACCTCACTCTCGTCCGCAACGGGACATGCCTGAAATGCGAAACGTGCGGAAGCACTACCGGTTGCAGCTGAGATTAAGGGCACGTTTCGCATTTCAGGATCGGTAGAATCGCCGAAGCCCGCCAGGGCTTCGGCGCCGACGGAGCGCGAAGCGCGACGGCGCGAGACTTGTGGAAGCACTACCGGCTGCAGTTGAGTTGCTGGCAAGTCTCGCATTTCAGGATCAATGGAATCGCCGAAGCCCGCCAGGGCTTCGGCGCCGCCGGAGCGCGAAGCGCGAAGCGCGACGGCGCGAGACTTGTGGAAGTACTACCGGCTGCAGTTGAGTTGCTGGCAAGTCTCGCATTTCAGGATCAATGAAGTCGCCGAAGCCCGCCAGGGCTTCGGCGCCGCCGGAGCGCGCGGCGCAACGGCGAGAGACGTGCGGCAGCACTACCGGTTGCAGCTGAGATTAAGGGCACGTTTCGCATTTCAGGATCAATGAAGTCGCCGAAGCCCGCCAGGGCTTCGGCGCCGCCGGAGCGCGCGGCGCTCCGGCGAAATGTCCGCTGCGGAAAAACTAGCGCAGGTAATCGAGCCAGGGCGATTGGAGATCGATCATGCGGTCGAGCATCTCCCGGAGGCCCGCGGCCTTGTGGACCACGGGATTGGCGAGAAGGGCCTGGATGACCAGGTCCTTTTTCTTGTGGATCACGGCTTCGGCGACGAGATCGTAGACGCCGCAATACTCCCGGAGCAGGCCGAGATAGCCCTTGGGCAGGTCCCGCATCGGGATGCCCTGGATGCCGGCCTTGCCCACGACGGCGGGCAGCTCCACGGCGATCCAGGAAGGCAGGTCGGGGATGAGCCCGCCGTTGGGAAGGTTGACCGCCTCCTCCTCGTAGCCGAGGTCGCCGACGATGCCTTCAATGATGGGCACGACGCGCTCCGACACCTTGAGGACGATCTCGCGCCGCGCTTCCTGGCCGAGCATGACCTTGTAAAGATCGTAGAAATCCAGGATTCCCCGATGGTCGACCACGTCGTTGGCCCAGCCGAGGTATTCCCCGAAATGGGAATCGGTCGTGATGGGCAGGAGCCCATAGTTCTCGAGCATGAACTTGACGAGCTTCCGGTCGGCCCATTCAAAGCGGCTCGGCCCGACGGCCTCGCCCTTGTGGAAGGCCTCCACGGAATCCAGTTTCCCCGTGGCCCGATACCCGTCGAGGAGGTCGCTGTAGCCGGGATCGGCGGCGAAGAAGGCAGCGGCCTTGGCCCGCGTTTCCGGATACAGGTCGCGGCCGTTCCGCCGATCCTTGATCTCGAGGGCGCAGCTGAAGTGGTTGAGGCCCGCCGCCCGGAAGCCGATGTCGGCGAGCTCCATCCCGAGGATCCGCGGAAGCCAGCGCGAAAGCCAGCCGATCTCGTGGCAGAGGCCGATGAACCTGGCCTCGGGGAAGACGCGGGCCACCGTCGTGCAGATTGCCGTCATCGGGTTCGAGAAGTTGAAGATATAGGCCTTGGGACAGATCTCCATGGCGTCGCGGACGATCTCGAGAATGGGCGGCACGATGCGCAGGGCGTGGAACACGCCGCCGGGCCCGCCGTTCTCGCCGTAGACCTGGGGGCTGCCGTACTGGAGGGGAACCTTCCAGTCCTCGTCCCAGAGCTTGAAGCGATTGCCCACCTCGATCGAGGAGATGATGAAGTCGGCTCCCTTGAAGGCCTCCCTTCGGTCGGTCATCGCGGAGAGCTTGTTCGGGAGGGAATGGGCGGCCGCGAATTCCTTGGCGATCCGCAGGGTTTCGCCGAGGGTTTCCGGATTGATGTCGTGCAGGGCTATCTCGCAGCCCGCGAGGACCTTGCTGGAGAAAATGTCGCCGAGCGTGCCGCAGCCGAATTGCGCGCTGCCCGCTCCGACCAATGCGATCTTCACGATGAACCTCCGCTTGTCGTATCCGGCCCCGCGTCGCGGGGCCTTATTTTATCGCTCCTTCGATCATGCCCCTGATGATGTACCGCTGGGCGAAGAGATAGAGGACTATGACCGGGAGCATCGCTATCAAGGTCGAGGTGAGAATGAGGTCCCACTGCTTCAGGTAGGCGCCGGCGAAGGCCGTCACCGCGATGGGGATCGTCTGCACCGCGCCGCTCGAGCCGAGCATCAGGAGGGGAAGGAGGTAGTCGTTCCAGATCCAGATGCCGTTGAGGATGAGCACGGTGATGATGATCGGCTGGAGGAGGGGGAACACGATCTCGAAGAAGGTCCGCGCCTGGCCGCAACCGTCGATGGTCGCCGACTCCTCGAGCTCGTAGGGAATGTTCTTGATGAAGCCGTGGAAGATGAAGATGGAGAGCGGGCAGCCGAAGCCGAGATACGCGAAAACCATGCCCGGGATGGATTGCAGGAGCCGCACGTGGAGGAAGTCCCCCAGGATCCGCATCCAGCGCACCAGGGGGAACATGAGGACCTGGAAGGGGATCACCATGGCCGCGACGAAGACGAAGAACAGTATCGTCGCCCAGGCCTTCCGCGTGCGGACGAGGGCCCAGGCGCACATCGACGAGAAGAGGACGATGACCACGAGGGAGAAGAACGTGATCAGCGCGCTGTCGAGGAAGGCGCCCGCGTAGTGGACCGTGGAGTTGCTGAAGATGAGCCCGATGTTCCTGGGGAGCTGGCCCCAGTCGGTCGGCCAGGCGAGGGGATTGAAGATGATGCCTTGCGCCGTCTTGGCCGAATTGAGGACGACCATGGCGAAGGGAATCATGAAGAGGGCGAAGAGGGCGACCACGGCGAGTTCCGCCAGGACGCGCGTGGCGCGACGGACGCGAGTCATTGCTCGACCTCCTTCTTCTTGTTGATGGACACCTGCGCGAGCGATACCGCGACGAGGGCGACGAAGAGGACGACGGCCTTGGCCTGGGCCTCGGCCATGCGGTTCGCCTTGGCGGTGTTGAAGATGTCCATGGCGAGCAGTTGGCTGGCCATGACCGGCTGGTCCAGGAAGCGCGTGGCCGGGCCTCCGTTGGTGAGCGTGAAGTTCATGTCGAATTGCTTGAACGAGGTCGTGAGGGTCAGGAAGAGCGAGATGGTGAAGGCGTTGGCCATCATCGGCATGAGGATGTGGAAGACGCGCCTGAAATAGCCCGCCCCGTCGACCTTGGCCGCCTCCATGAGCGAGGCCGGGATCGCCTGGATCGCCGCGATGAAGATCAGCATGATGTAGCCGGCGTACTGCCAGGTGTTGACGAGGGACATGGCCCAGATGACGGAATCGGCGCGGCTCAGGAAGGAAACCTGCAGGGCTTCGATCGAAAGGGCCTTGCCGAGGGCCGGCACCGCGCTGTTGAAGAGGAACTGCCAGATGTAGCCCAGCACGATCCCTCCGATGAGATAGGGGGCGAAAAATCCCGCGCGGTAGAAATTGCGGAAGCGCAGGTTTCCGGTGACGACGAGGGCCAGGGCGAAGCCCGCGGCGTTGACGAGGGTCACGTTGATCGCGGTGTAGGCCGCGCTGACCAGGAAGGCGTGGATGAAGGCCGGTTGGGTGAAGACCTTCCCGAAGTGCAGGAAGCCGACGAACTTGGTCGATTCGGAGACGCCGTTCCAGTTGGTCATCGAAAAGAAGAGTCCGTAGAAAAAGGGGATCAGGATGACCATCGTGAACGCGAACACGCAGGGTAGGACGAAGAGGACTTTTACGAGGCTTTGTCGACGCATTGCTCAACCTTCATTGGGTGCCGGCCCGGAGGGCGCTCGCCGCGCCCGGGAGGATCCGGCGATTTTCGTCTCGCCCATCGCCGACCCCGCCCGCGCCTCGCAAGGCGCGGGCCGAAGGACGGCTTCCAGTACGGGCTTGCCGCTACCGGATCACATGGAGGGAAGGCCCGCGACGGCCTTCTTCATGTCCGAAATGAACTGGTCAATCTTGGCGGGATTCTGGGCGAAGAGGTCGTAGATCGGGCCGAAGACGTTCTGGCCGGCGCCGTCGGGCAACATGCCGAAGAACACGCCGTAATTCCCGCCCTTGGCGTTGGCCGCCATCAGGGCCTGGCTGAGCTGGCCCTTGGGCTGGAGCTTCACGGACTTGAAGGCGGGGATCATGCCGGCCTGGTTGACCATGTAGTCGTGGCCGTCGGCGGTGCCGGCCATGGCGGCGAGGAAGGCCTTGGCCGCGGCGGCGTTGGGGCTCTTCGGGTTGACGCAGTACCAGCTCGGGGCGAAGAGGTAGAGGCCCTTCTCCTCGACGTCGAGGAAGGCGTGGGGAGCGTAGCCCATCTTGAACGCGACGCCGAGCTGCTTGAGGTTGGGGTCGACCCAGTTGCCCTGGTGGAGGAAGGCGGTCTTGCCCTGGGCGAAGGAGGAGACCTGGTTGTCGTAGCTGCCGTTGAGAAGGATGTTCTTGTCGGCGTACTTGAAGAGGAGCTGGACGTACTTGGCGTACTGCGCGAAGCGCGCGTCGTCGAGCTGGCCCTTGAGCGCCTTCTGGATGACGCTCGTATCGTCGAACTTGAGGCCGCCGCCCCAGTAGGCGGCGAGGTTGTGCTGGCCCGCGACCCACCACATGCCGCCGGAGACGGAAGCGGCCATGGAGACGACGGCGTCGAGGCCGAGTTCCTTCTTCTTCGCGTCGATGGCCGCGAAAGCCTTCTCGTAGGCGGCGCGCGTGGTCAGGGAGGCGGGATCGACGCCGGCCTTCTTGAGGATGTCGGCGTTGTAGGCGAGGCCGTAACCCTCGATGGCGACCGGGAAGCCGTAGACCTTGCCGTTCGCCTTGAAGGCGAGGTCGGTGTCCTTGACCCAGGGCTGGTCGGAGAGGTCGGCGATATAGTCCTTGAAGACGTTGTACTGGCCCGCGCCTTCGATGACGAAGATGTCGGGCATCTGGCCGGCCTGGATCTTGGCCTTGAGGGCGCCGCCGAAATCGGCGCCGCCGCCGAGCGTCTCGACCTTGACGGTCACGCCGGGATTGGCCGCGCTGTACTTGGCCGCGTAGGCGTCGAGCGCGTCCTTGATCTCCACCTTGAGCTGGAACATCGTGATCGTCGCCGGCTTCGCGGGCGCGGCCATGACCGCCGCTCCGAGCCCGAGGCTCAGGATAAGGAACGTAGCGATAAATCGTCGCATTGGGCACCTCCTACAGTGCAAGTACGGATTGCGTCATCGCCCGCCAAAAGGGCGAAAAAGCCTATACAAGCGCCGAGATCCTCGCCCCCCAGGGCGCGAGGACCTCGGGTCTCGGCCCGCCGGAAGGGCCGAGGTTCGAGATGAGGATCGTCCACTCCCCCGGGAACGCGACGGCCGCCGTCGATTCTCCCGACAGGTTGACCTCCACGAGAAGACGCTCGCCCTCGCCCTCGCGGAGGAAGGCGAAGAGCCGCGGATCCTCGCGGGCGAGCAGTTCGAAGGAACCGTACACGAGAACCTTGCGCTCCCGGCGGAAGCGCGTCATCGAGCGGGTGAAATGGAGCACGGAACCCGGATCGGCCTCCTCGGCCTCCACGTTGACCTGGTCGTAGTCGGGATTGACGCCGATCCAGGGCTCGCCGGCGCTGAAGCCCGCGTTCGTTTCGGCGCTCCACTGCATCGGCGTGCGCGCGTTGTCGCGGCTCATGTAGCGGATCGAGCGCATCGCCTCGGCCTCGCCGATGCCCGCGGCCAGGGCTTCCTTGTGGTAATTGAGGGTATCGACGTCGCGGCAATCCGCGATCGAGGCGAAGGGCGCGTTCGCCATGCCGAGCTCCTCGCCCTGGTAGATGTAGGGGGTGCCGGCGAGCGAAAGATTGAGGAGGAGGAGGGCCTTGGCCGATTCGGTCCGGAAGCGTCCGTCGTCGCCGAAACGCGAAACCGAGCGCGGCTGGTCGTGGTTCATGAGATAGTTCGAGTTCCAGGCGCGGCCCGCCAACCCGAGCTGCCAACGCTCGACGACGCGCTTCATTTCGACGAGGTCGATCGGTTTTTGCCGCCACTTGTCCCCGTCGACGTGATCGATGCCCATGAGCTCGAACTGGAAGAGCATGTCGAGCTCTCCGCGACCCTCGCCGACGAGCTCGAGGGCGCTTTCCACCGTCGCGCCGGGCGCCTCGCCGACCGTCATCACGTCGAAGCCGTCCAGGGCCTCCCTGCGCATTTCGCGCAGGAACTCGTGGAGGCGGGGGCCGCATACGTAGGGCGCCGTCGACGAGAACATCCCCTCCCCGGGCCGGAGGTCCCGGTAGGAGGGATCCTTGGAGAAGAGGGTCACGACATCCATCCGGAAGCCGTCGATCCCGCGCTCGAACCAGCGCCGCATCATGGCGTAGACCGCCCGCCTGAGCTCGGGGTTTTCCCAGTTGAGGTCCGGCTGTCCCGGATCGAAAAGGTGCAGGTAGTGCTCGCCGCTCGCCGGATCGAACTCCCAGGCGCTTCCGGTGAAACAGGCCTTCCAGTTGTTCGGCGGCCCGCCCTCCCTGCCCGGTTTCCAGACGTACCAGTCCCGCTTCGGGGAATCCTTCGAAGCCCTCGATTCGACGAACCAGGGATGCGCGTCCGAGCTGTGGTTGACGACGAGGTCCATGAGGACCCGGATCCCGCGCCCGTGGAGGGCCGCGACGAGGCGATCGAGGTCGGCCATCGTGCCGAACTCCTCCATCACCTCCTCGTAGTCGCTGATGTCGTAGCCGTTGTCCTTGTTTGGGGAACGGTACACGGGATTCAGCCAGACGATGTCCACGCCGAGCGAGGCCAGGTAATCGGCCTTGGACGCGATGCCCGCGAGGTCGCCGACGCCGTCGCCGTTCGAATCCATGAAGCTTCGGGGATAGATCTGGTAGACGATCCCTTCCTTCCACCAGGTCCGGCCCATGGTTCCCCCTGCATGCGCAACCGTTTGCACTCTATCCATAAAAAAAACCTCAGCAGCTTTCCCGCCGCACGAGCGACGGCGCGATCATCCGTTGTTCGACCCCGCCGCCCTCGCCCTCGAGGAGGGAGAAAAGCCGGTCGGTCGCCAGCCGCGCTATCTCCTGCCTCGGCTGGCGGATCGTCGTCAGCCGGGGGCGCACCCAGGTGGCTATCTCGAGGTCGTCGTAGCCCACGACGCGAAAATCCCGGGGTACGGCGATGCCCTCGTCGGCGAGGGCGCCGAGGACGCCCAGGGCCATGATGTCGGTGAAGGCGAAGAGGCCGTCGGCCTCGCGGAGGATCGCGATGTTGCGGCGCACGCAGGTGTAGGCCGCCTCGTAGCTGTGTTCCGCCTCGAAGCGCAGGCGCCCGTCCGACGCGATGCCGCGGGCCTCCTGGGCCTCGCGCCAGCCGCGTTCGCGGTCGAGGGCCTCGGAATTCGGGCAGGCGCCGGTGAGGCAGGCCAGGCGGCCGGATCCCGCCTCGAGCATCGCCTCCGCGGCGAGGCGGCCTCCCAATACGTTGTCGGTGAAGAAATAGTCGAGCCGGCTCGCGTCGAAATACGAGGGCGCGTAATGCACCTGGACCACCGGAATCCCGCGCTTCCGGATCAAGGTCCAATCCTCGGGCGTCGTGGCGGAAAGGAGGAGGAGGATTCCGTCCACCTTGCGCTGGAGGACGAGGCGCCGAAGCGTGCTCGCGCCCGAGGGGGCGACAGCCTCCGTCACGATGCAATCGAGGCCCCGTGCGGCGAGGCCTTGCCTGAGGTCGTGGATGAGGAGGTTGAGGTAGAGGCCGTTCTCGAAGCGGTCGAGAAAGGCGGGGCAGACGATGGCCACCGTGCCGGAGCGGCGCGTGGAAAGACTGCGCGCGCTGGCGTCGAACTCGAAATCGAGCTCCGCCGCGATGCGCTTGATCCGCTCCCTCGTCTCAGCGGAAATGCGGGGATTGTCGTTGAGACTCCGGGACACCGTGGAGATCGATACCCCGGCCAATCGCGCTATGTCGCGCGCGGTAACCGCCATGACGCTCCTCGTTGCGCAATCGTTTGCACAACGAGGATATCGTACTAGCCCTTTTCCGGTCCGTCAACTGCCTTTTTTCAAAAAAAGAGCGTCGCGGGACCGACCATAGGTCGCGGCTAAGCCGGAGCCGGCCCGCGCGTGGGATCAAGTCCGGCCGCGGGCGGGCGTCTGGCAGGTTTCGAGGGCGGTAGGGAAGGAATGAGGAAGGGACGCTGGAGGCGGGGGCGGGAGCGGGTGGCGCCCTCCCCCTCGCCCCTTAAAGCTCCTCGCGCTCCACGGGCATCGTCATGCAGCGGGCGCCGCCGCCGCCGCGGGCGAGCTCGATGCCGTCGAAGCCGACGGCGAGCCGCGGATAGTCGTCCGGACTCTCGCCGCCGGAAAGGAAGTCGGAGGCCTTCTTGACCTCGAAGCCCGCGCGGTGCAGGGCCTCCAGGGTGCGGACGTTGCAGGAGTACATGACGATCTTGCCGGGGGCGAAGGAGAAGGAGTTGGCGCCGGACCACCACTGCTCCCGGTCCTCGTAGAGGGGATGGCCGTCGCCGCAGAGCACCGGCTCGAGGTCGTGGCCGAGCTCCTTGAGGCCGGGAAGGAGGCCGGCCGTGTCCTTGAAGGAGGCGCGGCCGCGGGGATCCACGTCGATGCGGACGACCTGGGCGGCGTTCTGCCCCATGACGACGGGCGCGTAGACCAGGGCGGCGTCGCGGTCGATCATCGTGAAGACCATGTCGAGGTGGATGGTCGCCCGCTCCTTGGGGAGGACGACGGCCAGGATGGTCACCGGCTCCTCGAAGGAGCGGCCGGCGTTCTGGGCGAGGAGCTCGATGGCCTCGGGGCTCGTGCGCTCCGAGATGCCGATCGCGAGGAGGCGGGGACCGATGACGAGGACGTCGCCGCCCTCGATCGTCACGAAGCGGTTCCGCTCGCGGGGCCCGTCGAAGAGGATGCCCTTGGCGCGGAAGTCGGGGTGCCGCGTGAAGATGAAGCGGGTGACGATGGACTCGATGAGGCGCACGTCGAAGGCGGTCGCGCAGGAGATCGCCCAGTCGCGGAAGACGGCGGCCGAGTCGCGCATGAAGTAGGTGTTGGGCAGGGGCCGCATCACGAAGCTGCGCGGGGAGAGCAGCCCCGCGAGGCTCGTCGGCCGCGCGGGCAGGCCCTCGATGACGAGGTCGGCGAGGTCGGCCGGGTGGAGGCCCATGAGCTCGTCGATGCGGGGCTTGATCGGGCAGAGGCCGGAAAGGGCGGTGATGAACTCGAAGCGGCTCCCGGGGCTCGCGAGGGATTCCGCCAGGAGGTCCTTGAGCTCGTGGACGCGGGCGACGAGGGAGAGGAAGGACTTGAGCTGGTCGTGCTCGGCGCGGACCGCGGAGAGGGGGATGATGTCGTTGTAGAGATCCTCGGCCGCCTCCTTGGGCGTCATCGCCTCGACCTCGGGACCGGGGCTGTGGAGGACCACGCGGCGCAGAACGCCGATCTCGCTCGTTACGTTGAGTCCGGGCATCTCACTCTCCTTGCAATGGGCAACTCTACCCTTTCGGGCGGTTTCCATCAATCGGTTGGCGCGGCGCCGGCCGGCGGCGCCGCGAGAATTTTCATTTTTTTTCCGCGGGCGCGGACGCGCGGTTTTCTGCATAACTATGAGACCCGGGCGGCGCGGGGCGCATGAATTTTCCCAAAGGGCGGCCCGCGGCCGCATATACATTCCGAAGGCCGCCAAAGGCGCGCCTGGACGGGGCAAAACCCTCGCTTGACAGTCTTGGATAGGGGTTTATACTGCCCCGCGGCCCGTCCCGAAAGGGGGGCCGAACCCCGCCTGCAAAAGGAAGGACCTATCACCATGGCGAAACGAAACGTCATCATCATCGGAGCCGCGGGCCGCGACTTCCACAACTTCAACACCTATTTCCGCAACAACGAGAACTACAACGTCGTGGCCTTCACCGCCGCGCAGATCCCCGACATCGCCGGCCGCAAGTACCCCGCCGAGCTCGCCGGGAAGTTCTACCCCGCCGGCATCCCCATCTACCTCGAGGCCGACCTGCCCAAGCTCATCAAGGAGCACAACGTCGACGAGTGCGTCTTCGCCTACTCCGACGTCCCCTACAGCCACGTCATGGGCATGAGCGCCATCGTCAACGCCGCGGGCGCCGCCTTCTCCCTCCTCGGCCCCAAGGACACCCAGATCAAGTCCACCAAGCCCGTGATCGCCGTCGGCGCGGTCCGCACCGGCGCCGGCAAGAGCCAGACCTCCCGCAAGATCGTCCAGCTCCTCATGGAGAAGGGCCTCAAGGTCGTCGCCATCCGCCACCCGATGCCCTACGGCGACCTCGTCGCCCAGAAGGTCCAGCGCTTCGCGACGGTCGAGGACCTCAAGAAGCACAAGTGCACCATCGAGGAGATGGAGGAGTACGAGCCCCACGTCGTCCGCGGCAACGTCATCTACGCCGGCGTCGACTACGAGGCCATCCTCCGCGAGGCCGAGAAGGAGGCCGACGTCATCCTCTGGGACGGCGGCAACAACGACTTCCCCTTCTACAAGCAGGATCTCATGATCACCGTCGCCGACCCCCACCGCCCCGGCAACGAGACCTCCTTCTACCCCGGCGAGTGCACCCTCCGCATGGCCGACGTCGTCGTGATCAACAAGATCGACTCCGCCAGCCCCGAGGGGATCCAGACCGTCCGCGAGTCCATCGAGCGGATCAATCCCAAGGCCATCGTCATCGACGGCGCCAGCCCCATCAGCGTGGACAAGCCCGAGCTCATCAAGGGCAAGCGCTGCCTCGTCGTCGAGGACGGCCCGACCCTGACCCACGGCCACATGAAGATCGGCGCCGGCACCGTCGCCGCGCGCAAGTTCGGCGCCAAGGAGCTCGTCGATCCCCGCCCCTACGTCGTGGGCAAGCTCGCCGAGACCTTCAAGATCTACCCGAACATCGGCACCCTCCTCCCCGCGATGGGCTACGGCGACCAGCAGGTCAAGGACCTCGAGGCCACGATCAACAAGACCGACTGCGACACCGTCGTGATCGCGACCCCGATCGACCTGAACCGCATCGTCAAGATCACGAAGCCCACGGTCAAGGTCGGCTACGATCTCCAGGAGATCGGCAACCCCAACCTCACCGAGGTCATCGACGAGTTCTGCAAGAAGAACAAGCTCGGGAAGTAAGGGAAAAAGGGGGAGAACCGGGATGCCCGCGGCGCTCCGCGCGCCTTGAGACTCCCGCGTCTCCCCCTCGCTCCGAAGTCCTCGAAAGCACGACGGCGCCCACGCGGCGCCGTCGCGCTTTCTCCGGGCTTCTCCGCTGCCCCCGCTTCTTTCGTCGGCGGGGGCACGGCATGACTCCGCGGTCCCGCGGCCCCGCGGCCCCGGGCGGGCGCGGCGGGGCCCGCGCTTCGCCGCTAAAGCTCCACCCGCAGGCCCGCGGTCAGGTAGTGGAAGAGCGCGAAGGTGTAGACGTTGCCGCCGCCCTCCGAACCGCCCTCCAGGATCCGGTAACCGATCCGGGCGGCCACCCGCTCCGAGGGGTGGTACTGAAGGGCCAGGAGCGCGTCCTCCGCCCGGCCGAAGGGCGACGCGAGGGCGTCCGCGTCGAGGAGAAGGCTGAAGGGCTCCGTAAAGCGCCACTCGACGAGGAGGCTCAGGAGGGGCACGACGCCGAGGTCGCTCCGGTGGGCGTAGGCCGAGGCGCTCCAGATCGCGATGTCGGCGCTCCTGAGCTTGCCCGTGAGGCCGGCGGCCAGCACGAACGCGTCGTTCTTCACGAAGGCGTAGCGGTAGCCCAAGCGGAAGGAATCGAAGCGGTAGAGCGAGGAGACCTCAGTGCCCGCGGGGAAGGGGACGCCCTGGTAGCTGATGTTCCGGGCGAGGGTACCCGAACCGTAGA
>DAINBW010000033.1:0-11839 GCA_036732745.1 Spirochaetales bacterium
CCTCCGCGCCCGCTCCGGCCGCGACCGCTCCGGCCGCCGCCCCGGCCGGCCTCTATTCGCCCATTTCCGGCCTTGGCTGGGAATCCTACCTGAACGACCGCCTCGACGCCGAACTCGCCCGATCCGCCTCCTTCGAGCAGGACCTGTCCCTTCTCGTGTTCGCCTACGAGGGGCTTTCCCCCGGCGGCGCGGAGTACGGACTGGTCGCCAAGGCGATCGCCGATTTTTTCAGCTTCAAGGATCTCTCCTTCGAGCGCGGCCCCGAGGGCTTCGCCATCATCCTCCCGAACATCGACGCCGACCACGGCCTCCGGATGGCCGAGGAATTCCTAAAGAAGCTGGCCGGCCTCTTCAAGGACGGCCACGAGCCGTCCGCCGCCCCGCCCGCCTTCATAGGGCTGTCTTCCCGCGCCGGCCGCCTCGTCGACGCGGCGCGCGTGACCCAAGAGGCCGAGGCGGCGCTCAAGAAGGCCCGCGAGGACCGCGATTCCCACATCGTCGCCTTCCGGCCCGACCCCGACAAGTACCGCCTCTATCTCGCCTCGAAAGGCTGCTGAAGGCCCGAACCGTCCCGACGCGCCCTCGTTCTCTCCGCGTCGTACTCTCCTTCCCGCGAGGATCACATGGGATTCATGCAAGGATTCACCGTCGCCGCCTGCAAGCTCGGCATGCGTTGCGTCTATCGGATCGACGCGGCCGAGATGGCCAAGGTGCCCCGCGAGGGTCCGCTCATCGCCTATACGAACCATACCGGCCTGGCCGAGGCGCCCATCCTCTATACCCATCTCAAGCCCCGCAAGCGCGTGACGGGCATCGCCAAGGCCGAGTTCTGGGACAATTGGTTCATGCGCTGGATATTCACCCTCTGGGAGCTGATCCCGGTCCATCGCGGCGAGGCGGACATGGAGGCCATGCGCGGATCCATCGACGCCCTGAAGCGCGGCTACATCCTCGGCATCGCGCCCGAAGGCACGCGCAACAAGACCGGCAAGTTGATGCGCGCCCAGCCGGGGATCGCCATCCTGGCCCTGCATTCCGGCGCCCTTCTCCAGCCGGTCGCCCATACGATGGAGGGCACCTTGTCCGGGAACCTGAAGCGTTTCCGCCGCACGCCTTTCAACGTCCGCGTCGGGCGCGTGTTCAAGATCGACCTCCGCGGCCGCAAGGTGACGAAGGAGGCGCGCCAGGAAATCGCCGACGAGATCATGTATCAGCTCGCCAAGCTCCTGCCCGAGGAAAACCGCGGGGCCTACGCCGAGCTCGACAAGGCGACGGAGAACTGGCTGGCCTTCCAGGACTGATCGGGAAGCCCGCTTCCCGGCCGCGAGGCCCGGGCACCCCGCGCCCGTCGCCGGGAGCCCTTGGCCGACAAAAAACCGCCGCGGAGTGACCGCGGCGGTTTTTGTTTGCGGCCCGGGTGGACCGCGAAAGTTCCCTTATTTCTTCTGCACCAGTTCCGGCAGGGATTTGGCGAGGTTGCGGAGGGCGTAGGCGGATACCTCGAAGACGGGGCCGCCGGCGGCGCGGCGGAGGAAATACCGGCCCTCCGCGGCCGGGGCGCCCACCTCGTAGACGAGGGTCTGGCCGGTGCCAAGAGCGATCTCGACACGGAGCGCGACGGGCCCGAAGGCCTCCGGGGGCAGCGCCGCGCGGGCATCCTCGCCCTCGAGGTTCAGGATGCCGCGGAGCAGCGTCTCCACGGCGAGCGAGTCCAGCGCCTGCGCCCCGGCGGTCCAGCCGCCCTGGCCGCGGCCCGCGCGCCAGTCAAAAACCTTGCCCGGCTTCCCGGGACCGTCCAGGAAGAGCTTGGCCCGCATCGCGAGACCTTGCACGTCCTCGGGGGAGAGCGCCGCCTCGAGCACGCGAAGATCGAGCCAGGAGGCCCTGCCCGCCCCGAGGTAGGAGCCGATGGCCCCGTCCGCCGCGTAGACCTTCTCCGCCTCGCCGAGACGAACGGCGAGATCCTTGCCCGTCGCGCCATAGCCGCCGGCGACGAAGTCGGCGACCGTTTTCCCGGCGCCGTCCCAGGCCCGCACCCGCGTGCCCTTCCCCTCCTCGAGGCCGAGGCCTTCCCAAGCCGCCTTGCCCCGCGCGAGGGGCGAAAGGCGGGCGACGGCGGCGAGCCGTCCGAGGAAGCCCTCGACGCGGGCGGCGGCTGCCGGCAACTCCCCGTCGGCCTCATGAAGCTTCCAGGCTCCCTTCTCGTCCTTTTCCAGGTTGAGGATTCCCGCGGGACCGGACAGCTCGATGCGAGAAGCGGCCTTGGCTTCCCCGGCCAGGAGCCGCCCCGATTCGCCGCGGGCCAGGCGGCGCTCGGGCGAGAAGACCTCGCCGAGGACGAGGAGAAGGACGAGACCCGCGAGGACCGCGGAGAGACTCTTCACCTTCGCTTCATGGCTGATCATCGAGACTCTCCTTCCGCGCCGGGGGCGGGGATCCGGGCTTCCGTCGAGGTCGGATTCGGGTCCCGCGTCCTGGCCTCGGCGCGCCGTTTCCGGGCGCGGAGCAAGCCGTAAAGGACGAGGCCGCCGGGCACGAGGACGAGGTTGACGGCGTAGGCGAAAAGAATGGCGACGCCCCGCGCCTCGGGATCCTCGATCTTGACGAGGCGCGGGTCGCGCCCGCCGCGCGCCTTCAGGGCCGCCATCTCGTTTCCGCCGCCGAGCCATTCGACCGCGTTGGCGATGAAGGCCGCGTTGAAAAGGGAATCTGTCATCGTCATGAGATCGTTCGCGAAATCGGCGGAACCCACGACGAGGATGCGGGACGGGGCGGCCTTCGCGGGCAGCGGCGGCAGGGGCGCGGAACCCTCGCGGCTCGGGACGGGCTTCCCCGCGTAGGCCATCGGCAGGACGCCCGTCGCCGTGGCGGCGAGGACATACTGGCCCGTGGTCTCGCCCGCCTCGGCCGCGAAGGAGGCTTCCTCCTCCGGGGCGATGGCGAAGCGCTTGGTCTGGAGCCAGGCCTTGGAGCTCGTCTTGACGAGGGCGGAGGCCTCGACGCCCGGGCGGGGGAGGATCTCGAGGGGGCTCGGCCAGAACAGGTCGAGGCCGGCGAGCCGGGCCGTCATGGGCTGCTTGCGGTCGGCGTTTTCCGGCCGCGCCACGATCCAGTGGGGGTAGCGGACGTACTTGAGGGCGGAACCGCCCCCCGGTCCCTGGGTCTGGAAGGGCACGGTGAGGGAGGAGCGGTCGAGGACGAGTTCGCGCCGGACCTTCACGCCGTAGGCCTCGAGGGCGTCGAGGAGCGCGAAGGTCCCGAGGGGCTTGGCGGTCAGGGTGTCCCGCGGCTCCACGTCGACGCCGCGGACCGCGAAGAGGGCCGCCCCGCCGGAGGCGAGATAGGCGTCCACGCGATAGGCGGCATAGTCATCGAGGCCGGAGTTGCCGAGGACGAGGAGTACGTCCGTGCCGGGGGGCGGTTCGTCGCCGCCCTTGAGCTCGCGGACGTCCCAGCCCGAGCGGTCCAGCGCCTCGCGGACGCTGCGGTAATCGGTCTCGAAGCCCTTGTCGGCGTCGCCGACCAGGATCGCGGCCAGCGGCTTGTCGTCGGAGATCACGCGGCGCGCGGCCTTCACGAGGTCGTACTCGAGGCTCTCGACGCCGAGGACGAAGGGGATCGTCTCCAGGCGGTCGAGGTATTCGAGGACGAGGCCCGAATAGACGACGGCGACGCGCTGCTCGTTGCGCTCCACGACCTGCATGCGCTGGGGCAGGATGCCGAGGGCCTCCACACCGCCGGAGCCCGCGGGACTGGTCGCCGGGTCGAGCACCTCGAGGCTGACGCGGCCCCGGCCGGCGGCCTCGAACTCGCGGAGGAAATCCTCGACGGCGCGGGGGCCGGGGTGGCGCTCGGCGAGGCCGGGCGAGCGGTAATAGGTCAGGCGGAGCGGCTCGGGCAGTTCGGCGGCGAGCTTGCGCGAGACGGGGGAAAGGCTGTAGGCCTTGTCGGCCGTGAGGTCGAGGCGCCAATCGAAGCGCTCGGCGACGAGGACGGCGGCGACGATCACCGCCACGGTGAGGGCGAGGAGGACGAGCCCCCTCTTCTTGCCGGTTCGTGCGTCCATGGCGGCATCAGCTCCATTTCCGGCGCCGGACGTTCCAGGCCGTGAGGTAGAGGAAGAAAGCGCTCGTCGCGAGATAGTACGCGAGGTCGCGGCCCGAGAGGACGCCGCGGGACAGCGCCTCGAAATGGGCGCCGAGGGAGAGCCAGGCGGCGAGCTCCGCCGCGAAGCCGCCGAGGCGGAGGAAAGCGGCGATCCGGTCGACGAGGACGAGGGCGAGGAGGAGGGAGGCGCCGGCGACGAAGGCGCTCACCTGGTTCTTGGCGAGGGAGGAAACCCACTCGCCGACGGCCGTCGCGGTCGCGGCGGCCAGGAAGGCGCCCAGGTACTGGCCGGCGAGGACGCCGGGGTCGAAGTTGCCGAAAAGCGCCGCGGTGAGCGGCACCGGCAAGGAAAGCAGGAGGGCGGTCGCCAGGACCGCGTAGGAGGAGAGGAACTTGCCGAGGACGAGCTCCGCCTCCGTGAAGGGCATCGTGAGGAGGAGCTCGTAGGTGCCGAGGCGGCGCTCCTCGGCCCAGCTCCGCATCGTCGCGGCGGGGGCGAGGAGGGCGAAGGCGACGGGCATGAGGCCGAAATAGGGGCGCAGGTCGGCGAGGCCGACGGCGAAGAAGCCGCGCACGAAGTAGAGCCAGCCCGCGGCGAAGAGGAGGAAGCCGACCACGAGGACGTAGGCGACGGGCGAGTTCCAGGCCGAGCGGAGCTCGCGGCGCGCGACGGACAGGGCGCGGTTCACTTCGAGCCTCCTTCGGCGGTGAGCTTCACGAAGATCTCCTCGAGCGACAGGCGGCGGCGTTCGAGTTCGAGGAGGACGAGGCCGTTCTCCACGGCCCAGTCGAACACGAGCGCGCCGGGCTCGCCGCCCGCGGGCGGGCCGAGCTCGAGGGCGCAGGACCCGTCCTCCGCGAGCCGCGGGTCGTCGAGGGCGCGGAGGCCCCGTATCCCGGCGAGCCCAGCGGCCAGGGCGGCCGCGCGGGCCGCGTCGAGGGCTCCGGCGCGAGGACGGAGGCGGACGCGAAGCCGCTCCTCGCCCTTCAGCGCCTCGCCGATCTCCGAAGGAGCGCCCATCGCGGCGACGAGGCCCTCGTTGAGGATCACGACGCGGGAACAGACGGCCTCGACCTCCTGGAGGACGTGGGTGGAGAGGAGGACGGTCTTCTCGCGGCCGATTTCACGGATGAGGGCGCGGATCTCGAGGATCTGGTTCGGATCGAGGCCGGTCGTCGGCTCGTCGAGGATGAGGACTTCCGGGTCGTGGAGGATGGCCTGGGCCAGGCCGAGGCGTTGGCGGTAGCCCTTGGAGAGCTCCTCCACGGGACGGCGGAAGACGGGAGCGAGGCCGCAGGATTCGACGGCGCGCTCGATGGCCGAGGAGCGGGCCGCGCCCGCGAGGCCGCGCGCCTCCGCGGCGAAATCGAGGTATTCTGCGGGCGTGAGGTCGGGATAGAGGGGGGCGGATTCCGGCAGGTAGCCGACCTTGGCCTTGACCGCGACGGGATCCTCGGTGACGTCGATGCCGCATACGAGGGCGGTCCCCGAATCGGGATAATGGAAGCCGGTCAGCACCTTCATGATGCTCGTCTTGCCGGCGCCGTTCGGGCCGAGGAGGCCGAGGACCGAGCCCCGCTCCGCCTCGAAGGAAACGCCCCGCACGGCCATGGTCCGGCCGTAGCTCTTGCGGAGCTCCGATGCTGAAATCACGGTTCCTCCTTATACGGTTATCGCTGCCGGGAAACAACCATACGGGGGCCGCGGTTACCGCCTGGATCAGTCGATGTATTCGATGGGGAAATGCATGCGGTCCTTCGTCAGGACGGTCTCGGGGAAGATCTCGCGCGCCTCGTCCTGGAGGCGCTTCAGGTCGCGCTCCGTGTAGCGCGGCGAATAGTGGATGAGGCCGAGCTTCTTGACCCCGCCCGCGTCGCGCGCGATGCGCGCCGCCTGGGCGGCGGTCATGTGCTTTTTCTCGACGGCGCTCTCCTGGAGGGCGGTCTCGAACATGCCCTCGCAGATGAGGAGGTCGGAATCGGCCACTTCCTTGGAGATCTCGGGGAAATAGAGGCTGTCGGTCGCATAGCTGAACTTGCGGCCGGAGCGGGCCAGGCCCATCACCTCGCCGGGCTGGACCACGCGGCCGTCGGCGAGCGTCACGGGGGTGCCGCCCTGGAGGGTGGACCACATCGGGCCGCGGGGCACGCCGAGCTCGAGGGCGCGCTCGGGATGGAAGGCGCCGGGGCGGGCCTCCTCCTCGAGCGCGTAGCCGTAGCAGGGCTTGGTGTGGCGCAGGGGGAAGTTGCGGATCGTGAAGCCCTCGCCCCGCCAGAGGATCTCGGGGCCGGTGAATTCCTTCACGATGATCTCGTAGTTGATGTACATGTCGAGGACGCGCCGGCTCTGCTCGATGTATTCGGCGATGCGCGGCGGGCCGAAGATGTAGAGCGGTTCGTCCCGGTCGACCTGGCTCGAGAGCATGAGGATGCCCGGCAGCCCGGTCACGTGGTCGGCGTGCATGTGCGAGACGAAGATCGCGGTGATCTTCTTCCAGCGGAGGTTGAGGCGGCGAATCGAGACCTGCGTGCCCTCCCCGCCGTCGAAAAGGAAGAGTTCCCCCTCGCGCCGGACGAGCACGCTCGTAAGACTCCGCTGCGGCAGGGGCATCATGCCGCCCGAGCCGAGCACAAAAGCTTCCAGGTTCATCGCGCGAGACTATAGCCGAATTCGACCGGTTTCGGCAACGACCTCGCCGAAGGCCGTCCGACGCGTCTTCAAGCCTGCGCGGCGACCGCGCCTTTGGCCGGCGGTCTCCCGGCGCCTCAGGGAAGGGTGGCCGGCTGCAGGCCCTGTCTCCGCGCCATCGCCCGAAGGAGGAAGCATTCGAGGAGGGCGGCGGGCGCAGCCAGGCCAAGGAGAAGCCGCGCCACGGCCTTGGCGCCCTCGGCCTGGCTGGGGATTCCGGCGCCCGCGCCCGCCAGCACCGCCGAGCCGACGAAAACCGCGAGCCCCGTCCCCGCGCAGCCGAGCACGCGGACGAGCCAAAGCCGGGCTTCCTGGAAGAGGTAGATCTCCGCGAAACTCGCGCCGGATTCCCGCGACAGCCGCTCGATTTCCGCCCGCTGGATGTTTTCGCCGAAAAGGCCTTTGAGCGGCACGGCGAAACCGTCGAGAAGGGCCTTGAAGCCCAAGCCGCCGGCGCTGGGCGTCAAGGCGTAGATGGAGCGGGACAGGAATTCGGCGAGGCCGCCGACGAGGACGCCTTGGGACCGCGCGTTGCCGGCGGCGGGCCGCCGCGCGACCAGGCGGCGCAGGAGAAAAAAGAAAAAACTCGACAGGAGGGCGATGCCCGCGCTCAGGGCGCCGACCTTGAATTCGGTCTTGAGGACGCCGAAGGTGAGGACGCCCGACCCCACGGTGACCGCGACGCCGGAAAAGGCGAGGAGGAGGAGATAGCGCCGCCAGATGGCTCCGGTCGGCAGGCGCCGCAGGGACAGGGCGGCCCGCGGCGAGACGGGGCTGCGGCCGATCCGGAGGCTCGGCGAGGCGAGGAGGGCGATGAAAAGGAGGAGGCCCGTCAAGGCGAAGACGGGCACATAGCCGCCGGGCAGGAGCGGATTGCGCGCGGAGGCCAAGCCCCCTCCCCCAAGGTCGATGAACGATACCGCGGCGCCCGAAAGGAGGGGCAGGAGGACGGCCAGGAGGACGCTCAGGGTTTGGAGTTTGAGGACGAAATCGTCCCTCGCCCCGTCGCGCAGGGACCAAATGAGGGAGCGATGCCGCGCCGACCAGTAGATCCCTTCGGAAAGCCCGCGCACGATGAAGTAGAGCGCGAGGGCGCCGAGGCCGCGAAAGGCGGGAAAGAACAGGGCGGCGCCGGCCGCGAGGGAGGCGAGGAGGAGGAGATCCAAGCGGAAGAGGAGCGAGGCCCTGCCCTCGCGGAGCAGGAAGAGGCCGAGCGCGAAGCCGACGAAAACGGTCGTGTAGTAGAAGGCGTAGACCAGGGCGACGAGCTCCATCTTGCCGATGAGACGGAGGGCCATCGGCATTTCAAAGGAACCGGCCAGGCAGGTGAAGGCCGCGTGGGCGAGCGAATAGTAGGCGACCCGGCGGGAAGCCGATCCCGCGCGCTCTTCGCGGCGGGCCAAAATGGGCTGGGCTTGTTTCATGGCGCGGCCCCACGGTACGACCGCCGGCGGGCGAGAGTCCAGCCCCCTCCGCCCGAGGGGTTTTTTCGGCTAACGCTTCACATTCCGCGCCGCGCGTTTTATAGTCGTGGCATGATCACCCCGGAAATGATCCGCCAAGCGCCGAAGGTTGAGCTCCACGACCACCTGGACGGGGGCCTCCGCCCCGCCACCGTCATCGAACTGGCCCGGGAGGCCGGCCTCGGGCTGCCCGCGGGCGACCCCGAGGAGCTCGGCGCCTGGTTCCGCCGCGGCGCTGACCGCAAGAACCTGGCCCTCTACCTTGAGGGCTTCGCCTATACGGTGGGGGTGCTGCAGACCGCCGAAGCCCTGGAGCGCGCCGCGCGGGAGGCCCTCGAGGACCTGGCCGCCGAAAACGTCGTCTACGCGGAGCTTCGCTTCGCGCCCGTGCTCCATACGCAAAAGGGCCTGGATCTCGAGAGCGTCGTGAAGGCGGCGCTGCGGGGCCTCGAGGAGGGCAAGCACCGCACGGGCGTGGCCTTCGGTCTCATCCTCTGCGCCATGCGCAACATGGATCCGAGCTATTCGCTCGAGACGGCGGAGCTGGCGGTGGCCTTCCGCGACCGCGGCGTCGTCGGCTTCGACATCGCCGGAGACGAGCACGGCCACCCGCCCAAGCGGCACCTCGAGGCTTTTCAATACGTGCGGAGCAAGAACTTCACGATCACCATCCACGCGGGCGAGGCCTTCGGTCCCGAATCGATCTGGCAGGCCCTCCAGGTCTGCGGCGCCCACCGCATCGGCCACGGCACGCGCCTCGTGGAGGACATGGCGTTCTCCGGCTCCCGCATCGCCAAGGCGGGCAGCCTGGCCGAATACCTCCGCGACCGCCGCATCCCCCTCGAATGCTGCCTTTCCTCGAACGTGCAGACCGGCGCCGCCGCCTCCTACGACGAGCACCCCTTTGCCCTACTCTACCGCAACGATTACCGCGTCAGCCTCTGCAGCGACAACCGCCTCATGAGCGGGACGAACCTCACGAAGGAAATGACGATCGCCTGCGAACATTTCGGCCTGTCCCTGCGCGACCTCGAGAAGCTCACCATCAACGCGATGAAGAGCGCCTTCGCCCCCTACGCCGAACGCGTGCGCATCATCTACGACATCGTGAAACCGGGCTACGCCGCGATCCGGGACCGCACCAACCCCTCGGCCTGAGCCTCCGCGCGATCCCGCGGCCTTAGGCTTTCCGCCCGGGCCGGCGGCCTCCGGGAGGCGCCGCGGGGCCGCCGGGGAGTCCGGCCGGGCTTGTAGCGGGCGGCCCCTCCGTGCGAAAGTAAAGGCATGGACGCATTCCTCGGCCTCGGCCTTTCGGAGCCCCTCGCGGGGGCGCTCGCCACCCTCGGCTACGCCAAGCCGACACCCATCCAGGAGACGGCGATGCCCCTCCTGCTCGCGGGGCGCGATCTCCTCATGGAGTCCGAAACCGGCACCGGCAAGACCTTCGCCTACCTGGCCCCCGCCCTCGAGCTCATCTCCTTCGGCAGGCGCGGCCCCGAAAAGAACGCCGAAGGATTGGCCGACCGTTCCGCCAAGGCCGGACGCGAGGGTCCCGAAGCCCTCATCGTGGCGCCGACCCAGGAGCTCGCCGTCCAGATCGGCCGCGAGACCGAGCGGCTCGTGCGGGCCTCGGGCCTCGCCCTCCGCGTCGCCGTCATCCTCGGCGGCACGCCCCTCTCCAAGCAGGAAGCCAAGCTCCGCGACCGGCCGGCCATCGTCGTCGGGACCCTCGGCCGCATCGGCGACCTCGTCACGCTCCGGCGCATCCGGCTTTCGGCCCTCAAGATCCTCGTCCTCGACGAGGCCGACCGGCTTCTCGCGCCCGAGGCCGAGGAGCAGGCCCTGTCCCTCCTCCGCGCCTGCCCCGCGACGGCAGCGCACGCCCTCGTCTCCGCCACGCTCCCGCAGCGGACCCGCGCCAAGGCCGCGCCCTTCCTCACCGAGCCCGCCGAGGCCAAGGCCGAATCGACCACCGTCCTCGCCGGCGACATCGAACACTGGTGCTTCTACTGCGACGGCCGCAAGCGCCTCGATTTCCTCCGCCGACTCGAGGTCGCCGTGGCGCCCAAGCGTTGCCTCGTCTTCCTGGCGCAGGCCCACCGCGTGGCCCACGCGGTCGAACGGCTCGAGGCGATGGGACTGCCCGTCGCGGGCATCCACGCCAAGCTCGAGAAGGAGGAGCGCCGCGTCGCCCTGGAGCGCTTCGCCTCGGGCGAGCTGCGCTACCTCGTGACGAGCGACCTGGGCGCCCGGGGCCTCGACATCGCCGGCCTGAGCCATGTCGTCTCCCTCGACCTTCCGGAGGAGCACTCGGTCTACGTTCACCGGGCTGGCCGCACGGGCCGCGCCGGCGCCAAGGGCGTGTCCATCGTCCTCGCGGACATGGTCGAGCTCGAGCGCGCATCGCGCCTTGCCGTCCGCGCGGGCTTCGTCTTCCGCACCAAGTTCCTCGAGGCCGCCGAGGTCCTTGAGCCCACCACCGCGGAATTCTTCGAGCGCGCGGAGCGGGCCGAGGCGGAGAAGAGCGCCCATCGCGCCGCCCGCGCCGGCCGCGGCGAGGAGCGGGGCGACCACGCCACCCACGGCGACCGCGCCCCCTACGGCGATCGCGGCTCCCGCGGCGATCACCGGCCGCGCGGCGATCACGCTCCGCGCGGCGACCGCGTCTCCCCCGGAGAGCACGCGCCCCGCGGTCCGCGCCTTCCCCGGGAATCGCGCGACCCGCTGGATTCGCGGAAGCCCCGCGGCGCTTCCGACCATCGAGAGAGGCCCGCCCGCGGGGAAAGGCCAGACCACGGCCCGACCGGCCGCGGCGCTTCCGACCACGGCCCGTCCGGCCGCGGCGAGCGCGCGCCGCGCCCCGCCGGAGCCGAGCGCCCCCCGCGCCGGCCCGGACGCGGGGAAGACGGCGGGAGCCGCCGCTAGGTCGGGGGCGACAAGGTGTCCGTCGCCCCGCCCCCCGCCCTCCGCGCCCTCCTGTCGGCGCGGCGCGCGCTCGTGCCCGAGACGGAAGAACGGCTCGGCAATCCCCCTTGGGCCACGGCCTCGGCGCGCATCCTCGTCGCGCGGCTTTCCCCGTGGCGCGATGTGGACCGTTCGACCTCCCACCTGATCCTCTTCGCGGAATGCCGCAAGGCCCTGCCCGGGGCCTTCGTCGATTTCGCCTTCTTCCCCGACCGCGGAGACCGCGAGCTGCTCGAGGCCGCCGAGGCCCGCGGCGGCGGCGCCGACGGGTCGCGCCTGCCCTGGTTTCACGGCCTTTCGTCCGGGCGCGGACCGGCGGAATTCGACCTCGTCCTGGTGTCCAACGCCTTCGCCCTCGAACTCGTCAACCTGCCCTATCTTTATTCCACGGCGGG
Source organism: Spirochaetales bacterium (assembly GCA_036732745.1). Classification (GTDB taxonomy): domain Bacteria; phylum Spirochaetota; class Spirochaetia; order Treponematales; family Rectinemataceae; genus JAEUJG01. The sequence continues at coordinate 11,619 of DAINBW010000033.1, forward strand.
CATCCCGCCGCTGGCCTCCGGGCGCGCGGCGACGCCGTCCCCCATCGTCGTCCTCGGCGGATCGAACGCCGGCGCCGCCGGCTCGATCGTCGGCGGGGACGGGGATTCGCTCGTCGACGCCCTCTTCTTCGGCGAGGGGGAAGGCGCGATAGGCGATTTGGCGCTCGTCCTGTGCGACCGCTCGGTTCCGCGGGCCGACCGCCTCGCCGCCGCCTCGGCGG
>DAINBW010000034.1:0-11751 GCA_036732745.1 Spirochaetales bacterium
GCGGGCGGGATGGCGTCGCTCAACGCGGCGTCGCAGCCCCGTCCCGGACGGTCGCGTAGAAGCCCGGGCAGGCGGCCTCGACGAGGCCGCGGATCGCCTCCAGCCGGACGACCAGGCTTCCGCCGCCCGGCCAGGGATTCCGGTAGCGGTCGCCGTCGTTCCTCCAAACCCCGGGGCCGGCCTCCCGGGGAAAGGCGGGCGCGACTTCCTGGGTCCAGACCACGGTGGGGTCGCCGAGCCGCGGATCCGGATCCCCCGGATCGAAGAGGACGCGCGATTCGTGGACGCCGCGCTCGGACCTGGGCGCCCAGTCCGTGCTCTGGGCGTAGCGCAGTTCGCCGACCCGCCGGTCGATGGAAAGGACCACCGCCGAATGCTTGTACTCCCCAAGGTGTCCGCGGAAAAGGAAGATGTCGCCCGGACGGAGCTTGGACAGGCGATCGTCGACCCGCCGGGCCAAGCCCCGCTCCGGGTCAAAAAGCCAGAGCCCGGCGTAGTCCTCCATGCGCTCCGCCGCGACGCCGGCGGCCGGCGCCAGCAAGGCGGAAAGGTCGCCGCCCAGAGCCGCGGCCAGGGCGCTTTCGGCCTGGAAAACGAAGCCGGAACAGTCGATGCCGATGCCCGCGACGCAATAGAGATAGTCGTGGATTTCCGAGGGGCGGATGGGCCCCTCCGCCCGCGGCACGCGGATATGGAGCTCGTCCTCCACGAAGCTCGGATCCGGGGCTTCCGGATCCTCAAGGGCCCAGGCCGCCTTTTCGAGATCGAAGCGGATGGTCGCCCGGCCGGCGGCCTCCAATGCGGCGCGATAGGCGGCAAAGCCCTCGCCGGCCAGGGCCTGGGCGATCGCCGACCAGAGCCGAGCCGGGCTTCCCTTGCCGCCGTAAAGGATGCGATGGGCGAAGGGCTTGGCCGCCGGCGCGGCCGCCACCGCGGCGCCGTTTTCGCTAAGCCCGCCGCCATCGCTAAGCGCGCCGCCATCGCTAAGCGCGCCGCCATCGCTAAGCGCGCCGCTTTCGGACGCCGCGGCCTTCCGCTCTCCGTCCTGGCCGAAGGGCAGACGAAGCCGCAGGACACGATCGCCGAGGTCGAGGTCGCGGAAAGCTTCAAGGTAGACGGCCGTCAGGGCGGCGGCGATGCGGCCTTCCAGGGCCGCCCTCGCGCCGCGGGGATCCGTCAGCGGCGACGGCGCACCAAAGGCCTCTTCGTCGCCGGCCCGGGCTCTGGCCTCGCCGCCGGCCCCGGCAAGGACGGACGCCGCGGCGACTTCCCTCGCGCGCCCTTCGGCCACGGACATCGCGGATTCCGCCGGGCGATCGCCCCTGAGCCCGAAGGCCAGGGCGGCCGCCCCGACGATGGCGACTCCAGCGACGAGGCCGTGGGTCATCGAGGCTTCCTCTTTTAAATATACCGCTTCGGCGCCCGCCGCGACAGCGGGCCGGAGGCGCGGCGGGGGATCGGGATTGAAGCTGCTAGAGCCCGACGCGGGGACAGATCCCGAGGAGGGGGCAGCCCGCCTCCCCGGGGGCCGCGCGCAGGAGGCAGGCGGGCTTCCGGGCGGCGCAGACATGCTTGCCGTGGCGGTTCAGTTCGTGGGAAAAGGCGGTGCGCCGCTCCGGCTCCACGATCAGCTCAAGGCGGCGCTCGATCGCCGTCGGATCGGGTTTCTCGGCCAGGCCGAGGCGCATGCACACGCGGAGCACGTGGGTGTCCACGATGAGGCCCGGCCGGCCGAAGCAGGCGGAAAGCACGAGGTTGGCGGTCTTGCGCCCGACGCCCGGCAGTTCGAGGAGTTCCTCCATCGTGCCGGGCACGGCCCCGCCGTGGCGCAGGACCATGATCCGGGCCGCCTCGACGAGATGCCGCGCCTTCGTCCGGAAGAAGCCGAGGCTCCTGATCGCCGTTTCGATCTCGGAAACCTCGGCCTCCGCCATCGCCAAGGCGTCGGGCCAGCGGGCGAAGAGCCCCGGCGTCGCCCGGTTCACCTGCTCGTCCGTGCATTGCGCCGAGAGCGCTACGGCGCAGAGGAGCTCGAAGGGGTTGCGATAGGCGAGGAGGGGCGCCGCGTCGGGCCAGAGCGGCGAGAGGATGCGATGCGCGGCGTCGGCGCGGGCGCGGAGGGTTTCCAGGTCGGGCACGGCGCGCAGTATACCAGCTATCGCCTGTCCGGCGCCAGCGAGCGGCGCGGGGCCCGGCCCTCCGTCGCGCGACAATCGCCGAGCGACAATCGCCGCGATTCCGCGGGGTTTGCCCTTGCGGGCGGCGCGGCGGGATCCTATACTTTGTGTACGAAACGGAGGGGTGCATGAAACGTGCCTTGATAGCATTCGGCCTTGTCGCCTTCGTCGCCGTCGCGGCGCTTTCGGCGGAGGCCTCCAAGTATTACCCCGTTCGGCTCGACGTGGTAAAAATCTTCTCCCACGCGGACGGCTATCGCGTCGTCTACCGCAAGGGCACGGCGAGCGTCGCCGAGCTCTTCATACCGATCAAGTGGTTCGTGGCGGGCGGCAAGGGGGAGCTTATCCGCGGCAACGACCCGAGCTTCCCCTACATGGTGATCTACTACAACGAGGGTAAGTTCAGCCATGTCCGGCTCTATGCCCAAGCCGACCAAAGGGACGGCACCTGGGGAATCCTGCCGCCCGCGGACGGCAAGGGAAAATTCGACAACATACAAGAACTAAAGCCGGAATTCTGATACACTCGTTCCCGTTCGCGATCTCCCCGATCCGCGCGACCGCCTGAGAAGACCAGGCGGTCGCGCTACTACGTTTACGAGAAGGGCGGCCTCCCATGAAACGCGTTCCGACAGAGCTCCTCGATTTCATAGAACACCACGGGACTTTCTACATCGTCGGCCACAAGGAGCCCGACGGCGATTGCGTCGGCTCGCAGCTCGCCCTCGGCTCCTTCCTCCGGCGCATGGGCAAGGACACCGCCCTGCTCTCCGCGGGACCCTTCACCCGCACCGAAATCCTCTCCTATGAGCATCGCTTCACCGACACGGCCCCCGAGGAACGCGCCTCCGAGCGCGCCGCCGCCATAGTCCTCGACTGCTCGAGCCTGCAGCGCGTCGGCTCCGTGGTCGCGACCCTGCCCAAGGTCCCCCTCGCCTTCATCGACCACCACGCCTCGGGTGAGGCGGTCGGCGAGGTCATCTACATCGACGAAAAGGCTCCGGCCGTCACCCTCATGGTCCTCGCCCTCATCGAGGCGATGGGCCAGAAGCCGACCAAGGAGGAAGCCGAGCTCCTCCTTTTCGGCCTCTGCACGGATACCGGCTTTTTCCGCCACCTCGACGAGCACAGCGCCGAGACCTTCGCCGCGGCCTCCCGCCTCGTCGCGGCCGGCGCCTCGCCCAAGCGCGGCTTTTCCATGATGTACGGCGGCAAGTCGCTCTTCTCGCGCAAGCTCATGGGCGAGATCCTCACCCGCACCGAGCCCTACTTCGAGGACCGCCTCCTCGTGTCCTACGTCACCCTCGACGACCAGCAGCGCTACGGCCTGGCCAGCCGCGATTCCGACATGCTCTACCAGCTCCTCTTGAGCGTCGCCGGCTGCGAGGCGGCGATCATCATCCGGCAGGAGAGCGAGACGGACTGCACCGTGGGCCTTCGCGCCCGCGAGCGGGTCGATGTCGGCTCCGTCGCCGCCCGTTTCGGCGGCGGCGGCCACCGCCTCGCCGCCGGTCTTTCCATCCGGGGAAGGATTGAGGAAGTGCGCGAGCGCCTCCTTGAGGCCTTCGCCCCCGCCTTCGACGACCTCGACTAGCCTTTCCCGGGCCGGCGAAGGTCTGTCGGCCTTCGACCAGCCGGTACTGGCGCCTTGGAAGCGGCCTTCCGAATGTAAGCGAATGTAAGGCTGTCTTCCGCAGGCCGCGGACGGGCTTCCCCGTGGGGCCCGTCCGCGTTTGTTTTTCGCCAAAGCCGCCGGCCCGCGGCGCTCCAAACGGGGCCCAAGCCCGCCCTCGCGGGCCCGCGGCCAGGTAAATGCCCCAATCCCCATGAGCTGGCATGTATCCTGCAAACATCCACCTTCGCCTAAGGAGGCGGACGCATGGACAAAAAACTGCAGGATCTCGTGCTCGCCTTTCGCGCGAGCGGCATGGGGAGGGAGGCCATCCTGGAGCGTATCGCCGCGCTTTTGTACGGCGATCCCCGCCGCTTCGGCTTTGACGACCGCGACGAGGCCGCGGAGGCGCTCGAACGCTACCGCGAACGCATCGCCGGTCTGGCCGAGCGCTATGTCGACCACGGGACGCCCTTTGAAGGCTACCTGGCCTCGAGCCTCCGCTTCCTGGCCAAGAGCCTGCGCCGCGAGCGGCGGAAGTGCCGGGAGCGCGAGCTCGTCTGCGAGCGCGCCGAAGGCTGGGCCTGCGAGGAGCGGGAGGCGCTTCGGCCCCTCGGCGCCGCGGGCCTCGAGGGCGCCGCGGAGGACTCAGGCAGCCTCCTCCCCCAAGGGCTCCCCCTGGCGCGTCTCAACGCCCTCCGTTCCCGCCTCGTGTATCTCTACGTGAAGTGCGCATGGGAAGCGGAGGATGGCGAGACGCTGCGGGTCGCCGCGGCGACGGGCGTCCCGCTCGAGTGGTTGTCGGCGGCCACGGCCCAGGCGCGTCGCTCCTTGGAGGCGGAGCGCCTCCGCTACGAGCGCCTGGCGCTTCGCCGGGATCGATCCTGGTCCAGGCTTCGCCTTCTCGAAGGCCGCCAGGCGGAGGCCTGCGACCGCGACGAACGCGGCCGCGTCGGCGAGTCCATCGCCAAGGAAAAACTGCGCCTCGAGAGCACGCGCCGCGCGATCAAGGACTTCCACCCCCTCGTGCCCAATTCCGTCGTCGCGCGGATCCTTGGGGTGCCGAAGGGCACGGTGGACTCGGGGCTTTACTACCTCAGGAAGAGCCTTCCCGGACTCGAAGCGGCGCGCCTGCCTAAAAAGGCGCCGCTCCGCCGCTCGCGTCGCGGCGCCAGGCAGGCGGCCGGCTGAAGCGCAAGGCCCCGCCTCGAGCCCCGGCGCCGCGCCCAGGCGGGGCGTGTCAGGGCGGGGCGGGGCAGGCGACCGGCGCGGGCGTTTGGCGCGCGGGGCAGGGCAGGCGCCCGGCGCGGTGGCGGGTACTTGGCGGGAGCGCCCCTCACGGGACGCCCGGGACCGCCTTGCCCCGCTCCCGCCCGAAAGACTAAGGTAGGGACATGGAACTCCTCGTCGCCACGGGCAACGCCCACAAGCTCACCGAACTCGCCCCCCTCTTCCCCGGCCATCGCCTCTTGAAGCCCGCCGACATCGGCCACGCGGGCTTCGACGTCCTGGAGGACGGAAGCACCTACTTCGAAAACTCGCTCAAGAAGGCCATGGCCCTCTTCCGCCTCACCGGCCGGCCTTCGCTCGCCGACGACTCGGGCCTGGCCGTGCGGGCCCTCGGCGGCGCGCCGGGCATCTATTCGGCCCGCTACGGCTCGGAGGATGGCGGTCCCAAGCTGGAGGCCGGCGACCGCAACGCCCTCCTCCTCGAGCGCTGCGCCGGCTTCGAGGACCGGGCTTGCGCCTTCGTCTGCTGCCTCGTCCTCGTCCTCTCCGAGGAACGCTTTTTCGCCGTCCAGGAAAGCCTCGAAGGCGAGCTCCTCCGGGAGCCCCGCGGCGCGGGCGGCTTCGGGTACGATCCCGTCGTGTATCTCCCCTCCCTTGGGAAGAGTGTCGCCGAGCTCGGTCCCGAGGAGAAAAACCGCCTGTCGCACCGCGGCAAGGCCTCCGCCAGGATGGCCGCCCTCTTGGCCGGACTCGAGTAAGGCGCCCTTGTTCCTGACCATCCACCGCGGTACGCACGAAAACGGCGGGAGCTGCCTCGAGTTCGAAACGGCCGGCCAGCGCCTCCTCCTGGATTTCGCCCTGCCCCTGCTCACCCGGGAAGGCCGGCCGCTCAAGGTCGAAAAGGGGGAGAAACTCGCCTATGGCGATCTTGTCGCCAAGGGGCTGGCTCCTCACTTCCCCTGTCTCCAGGACGGCGGGGACGGGAAGCCGACGGCCCACCTCCTCAGCCAGGGCCACCTTGATCGCCAGGGCCGCTCGCCTTGGCTGCCGCCCGACCTGCCCGTCCACGCCGGCGGGGTCGCCAAGCGCCTCCTCGAACTCGGCCGTTCCTTCGACAAGACGGCCTTCGATCCGGCCGGGCTTCTCGTCCTGGAACCGCGCGCGACCCTGCGCCTCGGCGACTTCGCGGCGACGCCCTATCCCCTGGACCATGCCTCCGGCGAGGCCTTCGCCTGGCTCGTGGAGGCCGACGGCAAGCGGATCTTCTACACGGGGGACCTTAGGACGCGGGGCCGAAACCGCGGGCTTTTCGAAGGCCTCGTCGCCGGGCCGCCGGCCGACATCGACTATCTCGTCCTCGAGGGCGCGGCCCTGGAGGCGGAAAGCACGCGGTATCCGACCGAGGCCGCGGTGGAGGAGGCCTTGGCTACGGCCTTCGAAGGGGAGGGCTTGCGCGCGGTGTCCTTTTCGCCGCTCGACGTCCAACGCCTCCTCTCCGTGCATGCCGCCTGCCGCAAGGCCGGGAAGACCCTCGTGATCGATCCCCATACGGCCCTTGTCCTCGACGGCTTGCGGGATTTCGTGCCCGGCCTCCCCGAGCCCGGCGCGAAGAACGGGCTCCTCGTCTTCTTCGTGCCCGACGCGCGCACGCAAAAAATGGCCAAGGACGGGCGGCTCGCCCGCTTCGAGGCGGGCAAGCTTTCCCTGCCGGAAATCCTGGCGGGAGCCTCCAGCCTCGTGATCAAGGACGGCGCGGAGGCGCGCAAGATCCTGCGGAACTCGGGGCTACTCCGCGGCGCGGCCTTTGTCCGCTCCACGGGCGAGCGCTCCGCGGCGGAGGATTCGTTTTGGGCGGAGAACGGGGTACCCGTCGACGCCATCCATTGCGGCGGAGGCGCGAGCACGGCGGACATGATCCGTCTCGTCGACGCGCTCGACCCCAAGGCCGTCATCCCGAACCAGACGCATTATCCGGACGACTTCGTCGACGCCTTCGAGGACCGGGCCCTGCCCCTGGACGACGGCCAGAAGCTGGAGGCCTGAGGCCCGCGGCCTTCAGGCCCGCGTGGTTTGTCGCCCGTGGCCCGAAGCTTGGCACCCGCGGCCTTAAGGCGCCGGGCCCGCCGAACAGCTTGCGCGCCACCGCCGCCAGGGACGGGCGGCATATGAAAAGGGCCGCCTGGGTTTCCCCGGCGGCCCTCGCGTTTGCCTACGCTTCGGTTAGAAGTGGAGCCGCGTCTCGATGGAGATGCTCGGCTTCACGTTGGGAATGCCGTTCGCCTGATCCTTCCAGGAAATCGTGCCGTCGGCGTTCCGCACCGGGACGGTGGCGAAAAGGACCGCCAGGTCGAGGTTCGGCGTCTTGGGCACCGGCACGACGATCTCGCCGCCGAAGACCGTGCTCTCGTCGAAGAGGCGGAAGTCGTTCCCGACGATGGCCTTGGCCAGGCCGCGGCGGTCGTAGAAGATGCCGCCCGCGACGTCGATGACGGGGATGAGCCCCTTCTTGATCCAGAGCTTGGCGTGGAGCTCGTCCGAGCCCTTGGCGGCCTCGGCGGCGAGCGAGGTCATCTCGAGCGACCAGGGCCAGAAGTAACCGACCTGGAAGCCGAGCTTGTCCTTCATGAGGCTGAAGCCGCCCTCGCCGTAGATGCCCATCACCGTCGGCTGGACGCTCGGCGAGAGGAGGTAATCGTAGTAGGCCAAGGCGTACTCGGCGCGCTTGCGGTCGTAGGTGGAGTCGAAGAACGAGGACCTGAAGATGCCGGTCGAGTAGCGGTACTCGAGGCGCCATTCGAAGAAGGCGACGCGCCCCATGAAGCCGCTCGCCGCGCCCCAGTTCTGGAGCTCGCCGCCCTGGATGAGGACGTCGGTGCGGAGTCCCGCCTGGCCGCCCACCGCGGAGCGGAGGTAGGGCAGGGTGGTCGCCGCGTCGGCGAAGAAGCGCAAGCCGAGGAAATCGCCCGTCAGGATGGGCAGGTCAAGGTCGAGACCCGCGCCGATGAGGGCGGGATCGCCTATCGTGTCGCGGTTCGCGAGGCTGGAGGCGGGCGCGATGTCCGCCGCGGCGGAGAGGCCGAAGGCGAGCTTGAAGTTCGGGATGGGCCTGAAGTAGAAGCGGCCGCCGAAGATCTCCGGCGCGGCCAGGTCGTTGGCCAGGGCCTCGAAGCCGACCTTGCCGAAGTCGAAGCCCAGGTTGAGGCCGATGCGCCGCACCGAGGGGAACTCGGTGTCGTTCGCGTAGTTCCGCATGATGAGGCCGTGGCCGAGGGTCAGGCCCTGGAGGTTGCCGATCTTCACGAAGAAGGGATCCTCGAGCTGGCGGCCGTACTCGAGGAAGCGGATCTTGAGCGCGAGGTCCTTGGCCGCGTCGATCGCGGCGGCGCCGTTGTCCACGCCCCACTGGCCGGAGCCGAAGGACCACTCGTCGTTGCCGCCCGGCCGGTACCAGTCCGCGGGGTCGAAGAGGTTGGAGGAATAGATGATCGGCAGGTAGAGGCCGAGCTTGAGCTTGCCGAGCTTGATGGTCGGCTGGATGACGGCCTTGGCGTAGGTCTGCGAGTCGATCGTGACGGAGCCGATCTCCATGCCGAGGGCCTCGGAGAGCCACTTGGCGAAGGCGCTTTGCTCCTTCGCGGCGGCGGGCTTGTCGTCGGCGGGTTCCGCCTCGGCCGGCTCCTTGGGCGCTTCCGGGGCGGCGGCGGCCGCGACGTCGGCGGCCTTGAGCCGCTCGAAGCCGACGTCGCCGAGGGCCTCGGCCAGGTCGGCGTCGCTCAGCTTGAGGGACTCGAAGACGGAGGCGAAGGCGTCGGCGGCCATGCCGCTTGCCACGGAGAGCGCGTTGCCGAGGATAGCGCCGGTCGCGGGATCGAGGCGGGCGAACTCGACGAGGCCCTCCGCGACGACGAGGCGGGCCTTGGCGCCTTCGATGACGTCGAAGACGAAGTCGGTGCCGCGGACGCCGCAGACCGCGGTGCCGGAGCGGAATTCATACTGCCCGCCCTTGGCGGCGACGGCGCGGACCTTGCCCGCGGCGACGGCGAAGGCGTTCTTCTCCGTCGGGGCGGAGGCCAGGCCCGCGACCGTGAAGGTCGTGGCCTTGGCGAGCTTGATGATGGAGCCGTTGGGCGCGAGCTTGAGCTCGGCGCTCGTGGTCGGGCCGGTCTTGATGACCGCGCCGACGGGGATGGGATCGCCGTCGATGATGCCCGAGCCGTAGGCCAGGATCGTCTTGTCGGCGAGGATGACGCTGAGTTCCGTGCCGGAGACGAACTCGAGCACGAGTTTTTGCCCCTGGGGGGGCGTCGTCGTCTTCGCCTGCGCCGCCGCCAGGAGCGGCAACGCGAGGACGAGGGCGAGAGCCTGAATCAAACGTTTCATGGAGCTTCCTCCTCTTTCCTTGCCTAGAATTGGACCGCGGCCTGGATGCTCGACGTGATGGTGAACTTGCCGAGGGCCGGGTCCCACTTGCCGTCGTAGCCGAGGGTGATCACGGCCGCGCCGGTCTTGTAGTTGATCGCCATGCCGAGCACCGCGTAGGTGGGATCGACGAGATCCCCCCAGAAGCCGGACTCGCGGCCGAGGAAATATTTCTCGTAGCTCGCGTCGAAGAAGAAGCCGCCGATGAGGCCCTCGCCGAGGCGGGCTATCGCCTTGGCGTGGGGGTAGTCGGCCTGGGCCGTCGTGTCCACGCCGGGGATGGCCTTGAAGGGGCCGTCCAGGGAGGCGAGGAAGACGAGCTTTTCCTCGAGGAAGCTGAAGCCGAGGCTCGCGTACCAGCCGGCGTAGCTCGCGCCGCTCGTCGGCAACTGCATGTAGTCGTAGCGCACCTTGCGGTAGAGATCGTAGTTGCGGTCGAAGTAGGCGGGGATGAAGCCGTCCTGGAGAAGGCGGATCTGCGCCCCGTAGAGGATGACGCCGAGGAGCTTGCCGCCGGCGCCGATCATCGCGCCCGTCGTGCGGTTCGGCTCGAAGGCGACGTCCGCGAAGGCCGCGAGGGGGAAGAGCTTGCCGCCCAGGATCGGCACCGTGAGGTCGGCGCCGTAGACGGAGAGGGCGGACGCGCCCCCGCCCGAGTAGAGGTAGGGTTCGCGGTCGGCGACGAAGGTGAAGCCGAGCTGGGCGTTCTTCAGGATGGGGATCTCGGTTCCGGCCAAGGGGCGCGCGTAAAGCCGCGCGCCGAGGACGTCGAGCCGCGCCAGGTTGCCCGTAGCGAGCTGGAGGCCGAGGTAGGGGAAGTTGAAGAGGTTGCCGTCGAGTCCGAATTCGAGGCCGAAGATGCGCTGGGCGGGCATGAAGCGCATGTTCGAATAGCCGCCCATGACAAAGCCGTTGCCGAGCGTGAGGTCGGAGATCGAGCCGAGCTTGGCGTAGAGGGGATCCACGCCCCGGAGGCCGTAGCGCAGGTAGAGGAACTTCGGCAGGTAGACGTCCAGGAAGCTCTTGCCGTTGCCGTCGTAGTTCGGCACCCAGTCTCCCTGGTAGATCTCCACCGCCTGGTCCGGCGTCGGATAGAGCTTGAAGCGCATCGTGAGGTCGAGGCCGATGCCGAACTTGCCGAAGGAAAGATCGGGCTGGAAGCCGAGGCGGGACCAAGCCTCGCCGGAACCGTCGCTCTTCGGCAGGACATCGGTACCGAGATTGATTCCCGCCTTGAAGGCGAAGGGATTCTTGCCTTCGTCCGCAGGGTCTTGGGCGAAGGCGAGGCCGGCGACGAGGACGAGCGCCAGAGCCGCGACTAGCTTTCTCATATATGACAACCTCCTTAAAGGTTTGACGGCGATGCCGTACCCCAAGTATATACCTATCGGGCGTATAAAAAAAACAGGGACGGCGTTCTTGGCCTCACTCTGGACGAATTCTTGGCCGCCGTGCTAGTCTTCCTAATCTCGCCCCCTCTCGGAGGAGCCCATGGACTTCTTCGCCCGCCTGGACGCCATCGTTCGCGACAAGGGCAGCGCCCTGTGCGTCGGCCTCGACCCCCGCGTCGCCGCCGCCGACCCCGATCCCAAAGCGGCCATCCTTGCCGCGAACCGCCGCCTCATCGAGGCCACGGCTCCCTACGCGGCCGCCTTCAAGCCGAACATCGCCTTCTACGAGGCCTTCGGCCCCCGCGGCCTCGAAGCCCTGGAGGAGAGCATCGCGCTGGTGCCCGACGGCATACCCGTCATCGTCGACGCCAAGCGCTGCGACATCGACGCGACGGCCGAGGCCTACGCGACCGCCATCTTCGGCCGCCTCAAGGCCGACGCGGTCACCTTGAGTCCCTACATGGGCAAGGACGCCGCCGTACCCTTCCTCAAGCATGCGGGCAAGGGGCTTTTCCTCCTCTGCCGCACGAGCAATCCGGGCGCCGTCGCCTTCCAGGACCTTCTCGTCGAAGGCGCCTTCCACGGCTCCCCGGCGCCCAGGCTCGAGGCCGGCGGCCTCACCCTGGGCCGCGCCTCCTCCTCCCCCGAAGCTCTCTACATCCGCGTCGCCCGCGAATGCCTCTCCTGGTCGCCCGCGGTCGGCCTCGTCGTCGCGGGCAACGACCTCGCGGCGCTCCGCTCCGTCCGCGCCGCCGCCCCCGGCGCCTGGTTCCTCTCGCCGGGCATCGGCGCCCAGGGCGGCGACCCCGCCCTGGCCCTCGCCGCCGGCCGCCGCGAGGACGGCCGCGGCGTCCTCGTCGGGGCCGAAGCCGCCGCCCGCACGGCCCCCTCCGCCGTCACGGGCGGCGGCTTCGGCCCCGAC
>DAINBW010000035.1:0-11656 GCA_036732745.1 Spirochaetales bacterium
CGGAAAAGCCCTTGGCGCCCAATTCGGCGACAAGCCTGGCCGCGTTGTCCGATTTCGAAAACACGCCCACTTGGTAACGCTTGGCCGCCGGAGCGCTTGGCTCGGCCGCGACGACGGTCCCGGGTTGGGGGGCCGGCGCGGCCGCCGGCGGCGACGGCGCGGCGACCGGCGGCGGCGAGGCCGGGCCGGCGGCCGGCGGGGCGAAGCCCGGCACCGGCGAACCGGGGCTCGGCCGCGAGGCCGGCGTCTTGGCGAAAAGCCCGGACAGGAACCAATGCGGGAGGGGCGCCAGGGACAGCGAAGCGGATTCGCCCTTCGCGATGAGCGCCTCCGGACTGTCGGGAAACTCGGCGGCGAGGGCCTTGGCCTTCTCACCGGCCTGGGCGGGCGGAGCCGCGGCCCAGGCGACGAAGAGCGCCTCCCGGCGGGCCGCGGAACCCCGCGACCCGGAAGCCGCGAGCGGTCCGCCGTCGGCCAACAGGGCCTGGGCCGCCGCCGAGGCGGAAACCGGGTCGCCGCCGAGCAGGGCCGCCCAGGCGAGGACGAGCCGCGCCTGGGGCGCGACCGCGTCGGTGGGCCCTTCCTTCAGGATGATATCGGCCATCGCGGCGGCGCGCTCGGCCTCGCCCGCAGCGAGGCGCAGCCTGGCCGTCCTGAGGAGGAGGAGGCTGTCCCGGGGCAGGCCCGGCTTGAAGGCGGCGGCCTCGAAAAGGGCGGCGGCCTCCGCCGGCTTCCCGAGCAGGAGATACTTTTCCGCGCCGCGAAGGATCAAGGCCTTGGAGGAGGGCGGATCGACGACGAGGGGGGCGAACTCGCGGAGGAGGGCCGCGCCGTCGGCCGGGGACAGGACCTCCGCCCGCGCGCCGAGCAAGGCGGGAAAATCCTTGCGGGAGAGGGCGGCGCGGAGCTCGGCGCGGACCGAGGCCAGGTCAGCGGGAGCGGGCGTCGGGGCGGGAGCGGAAGCCGACGACGCCGGGGCCGGAACCGCGGCCGCGGCGGGCGGCGCCGGATTGGCGGAGACGGGCGCGGCCGGCGGCGCGCCGACCGGCGTCACGGGGGCGGCGGCGAGGTCGGTGACGGCGCCGAAAAGGATCAGGCAGGCGACCGGGGCAAGGGAGGGAATGACCGACCGAGGCTCGCCCGACGGGCTCCTTCCGGCTCTCACGAGAGGATCTCCTCGCCCTTGAAGGTGTTGCCCGAGAGGGACAGGAGGCGGACGCGGGCGAACTCCCCGATCCGTCCGGCGGGCGCCTCGAAAACGACCATCTCGTCGCGTTGGGTCCGTCCGAGAACCTCCGTCTTCCTCCTGCGGGAAGGCCCTTCCACGAGCACCTCCTCAACGACGCCGACGCGCGCCTGCATGAGGCGGCGCGTCGTTTCCTGCTGCAGGGCGATCACGCGCGCGAGTCGCTCCTTCTTGACCTTCTCCGGCACGCGACCCTCCATCGAGGCCGCGGGCGTCCCCTCGCGGGGGTTGAAATGGTACATGTAGGCGTAGCTGTAATCGACGCGGCGCATGAGCTCCAGGGTCGCCTCGAGGTCCTCTTCCGTCTCTCCGGGAAAACCGACGATCAGGTCGGTCGACAGGGAGACGCCGGGCAGGCCCCGCTTCATGCGTTCCACCAGGGCGAGATAGCCGTCGCGCGTGTACTTGCGGTTCATCGCGCGGAGCATGGCGTCCGACCCCGACTGGACGGGCAGGTGAATGTGGCGGCAATAGACCTCTTCCTCGGCGATGGCGCGGATCGCCTCGTCGGAAAGATCCTTCGGGTGGCTCGTCATGAAGCGGATCCAGCGCACCCCGCCCTTGCCGCGCTCCCTCAGGCGGGCCGCCACCAGGCGGAGCAGCGCGGGAAAATCGAGCTCGGTCCCCGAAGCCTCGTCGCGGTGCCGATAGGAATTCACGTTCTGGCCGAGAAGCGTCACCTCGCGGACGCCCGAGTCCTCGAGGGCCTCGAGCTCGGCGAGGATGTCGGCGGGCTTCCGCGAGACCTCGCGGCCGCGGATGTGGGGCACGATGCAGTAGGTGCAGAAGTTGTCGCAGCCGTGCATGATGGGCAGGAAGGAACGGAAGGAACCCGGCTCGTAATAGGACTTGGCGAAGACGAAGGCGGGGCTCTCGTCGATGTCCCCGAGATGCCGACCGGACTCGACCGCGTCCAGCACGAGGCCGAAGGCCTGCTTTTGGAAGGTGCCGACGACGTAGTCGACGGCGGGCTGGCGCCCCTTGATCTCCCGTTTCATGCGCTCGGCCATGCAGCCGGTGACGACCAGGGCGAGCGGCCGCCCGCCGCCGGCCCGCTCGCGCTTCTTGGCGGCGTAATGGTCGATGCGGCCCCAGGCCCGGTTCTCGGCGGTGATGCGCACCGAGCAGGTATTGATGAGGACGAGGGCGGCGTCCTCGGGATCGGCGGCGGCGGTCCAACCGCGCTCGCGGAAGATGATCTCGAGCGCGGCCGACTCGGCCTTGTTCATTTGGCAACCGTAGGTCTCGATGAAGTACTGCATAGGCATTGGCCGCAAGTCTAACCCGAGGGCGGCCGCGCCATCAACCGGGCGCCGTATCCGGATTCGGATCAACCCCGGTGGGAGCGGATGCCCCGGACGAACTTCACGAGGTTGTAGACGCCATAGCCGACGAGGCCGAGGGCGCCGGCGCCGATGACGAAGCCGGAGAATCCCGCGGCGACGCCGAGGATGCCCCCGACGATGGGTATGCCGCCGAGCAGCCTGGCCAAGCCGGGCAACGCCAGGACGAGGCCGGCGCCCATGGCGACCGTACCGCCGATCTTGTCGGCCTTGGAGGAGGATTTGACGCTGGAGGCGCCGATCACGAAGGAAACCGCGCCGAGTCCGACGCCGAGAATGCCGCCGAAGGCGGTCGAGAGTCCGCGCAGAAAGAAAAGGGCAAGGCCGCCCACCGTCGAGCCGATGCCACGAACACCGGCGCTCGAGACTTCCTTGCCGCCGACCGGTTCAAGATCACCCATACGAACCTCCGTTCACCGCCGCTGGCTTTGTTGGTCCTCCCCGTGAGGGCGAAGACGCCGGGCGCGAGTATCGTGCCAATAATACGGAATTAGCGAGGGCGGGTAAAGTGGATTTCACGGGACGAAGCTCGCGGGCCCGCCCTTCCGCCGTTATTTGACAGGCAGTCCCGCCGGCGCTAGCCTTTAGCGCAGGGTTTTCGAAGACGTTCACGGCAACGGTCGTTCCGCTGCCGGGCGGAACGAAGAAGCGGGAAAAGCCGCGCCGATCCGCACGGGATCAGCCCTGATGCGGACTCAAGGCCAATCCGGGAGGTATGACCGCAATGAAGAAAACAATCGTCGTCCTGTTGGCCCTCGTCGTCCTGGTCCCGCTTTCGTGGGGCCAGGGGCGTGAGTTGACCGTCTATTTCAACGACCGTCCGCCCCTCTACATCGTAAACGGCCAGACGGGATTCCTTGTCGACATCGTGGAGCTCATCCTGGACGAGGCGAAGATTCCCTACAAATTCGTCGAGATGCCCTCCAACCGCATCCAGGAGCTGCTGAAGACCGGCGCGGAGCACGCCACCGGCATCGGCTGGTTCAAGAATCCCGACCGGGAAACCTGGGCCCAGTTCTCCAAGCCGATCTACCAAGACAAGCCCCAGGTCGCCTTGGTCGCCAAGACGAAGGCGGCGAGCCTCGGCTCCTCGGTCAGCCTCGACGGCCTCCTGAAAAGCGGCCTGACCCTCGGAAAAAAGGACGGCTATTCCTTCGGCACGGCCCTCGATGAGCGAATCGCCGCGTCCGGCGTCAAGATTTCGCCCTCGACCGTGGAAATTCCCCAACTGGTCAAGCTCGTCGGCCTCGGCCGCCTCGATTTCACCATCTTGGGGATCGAGGAGGCGACCTACATCATCAAGAGCGACTCGACCATCAAGGACGTCGTGATCGTCCCCATCTCCGATCCGCCCGCGGGCAACTTCCGCTATTTCATGCTGAGCAAGTCCGTGGACAAGGCGACCCTCGACAGGCTCAACGCCGCCATCGACAAGGTCCTGGCCTCGCCGGCCTACAAGAAACTCACGACCTTCTAGCGGCGCGGCGTCGCGCGCGAACGAAAGGGCCGCCCCGCGTCGGGACGGCCCTTTTTCCGCGCCGATCCGATTCGGGGTCGATCCCTTTCGGCTTCGATCCGTTGCGGCGCGCCCCCGCGGCGCGCGGCTTCAGTGCTTGAAGCAGCGCTGGCCGGTGAATTTCATCGCGGCGCCATATTCGTTGCAGGCATCGATCGACTCGAAGTCGCGCAGGGAGCCGCCGGGCTGGACGACGGCCGAAACGCCCTCGCGGAGGCCAACCTCGATGCCGTCGCGGAAGGGGAAGAAGGCGTCGGACACCATGACGGCGCCGCGGAGACCGCCATGCCGGGCGGCGACCTCCTCGCGCACGGACGCTTTCGCCGCCTCGTCGGTCGATTCGTTCCAGCCCTTGCCGCTCCGCTCCCAGAGGAGGCGATCCTCGAGCTTGCGGTAGGCCTTGTCGCGGGCGATCTCCGCCACGCCGACGCGGTCTTGCTCGCCGGTGCCGATGCCGACGGCGACGCCGTCCTTCACGTAGATCACCGAGTTGGAGGTGACGCCGGTCTCCACGAGCCAGCCGAAGAGCATGTCGTCCCATTCGGCCTCGCTCGGCTCGCGCGCGACGCGATAGGCCCGGCCCTGGCGCTCGCACTCCGCCGGGAGGAAGTCGGCGCGGGAAAGGACGCGGGAAGCGAAGGAGGTCTGCACGACGAGCGATCCGTCGAGCAGGGCCTTCCAGTCGAGGACGCGGGCCGGCGCCCAGCGCTCGAGGCGGGCCATCTCCGGAATGCGCATCACGCGGAGGTTTTTTTTCTTTTCGAGCTCGGCGAAGGCCCCCTCCTCGAAATCCGGGGCCGCCACGACCTCGCAGTAGGAGGAGGCGACGCGGAGCGCGGTCTCCCGGTCGAGGGGCCGGTTGAGGACGACGGCGCCGCCGAAGGCCGCGCCGCGATCGGCGAGATAGGCGCGCTCGTAGGCCTCGGCGAGCGAGGAGGCCCGCGCCACGCCCGAGGGGTTGTTGTGCTTCATGATCGCGCAGGCCGGACTCCCGCCCAGGTAGCGGAGGATGGAGAGCGCGGCGTCCACGTCGGTGAGGTTGGTCTTGCCCGGATGCTTGCCGAACTGGAGCAGTTCGGCCGCCGCGACGAGGCCGCCGGGGACGGGGAGTCCGCCCTCCCCCACGATTTCCACGCCGCCGATGGAGAGATTCCCGCCGACCGGCCGGTAAAGGGCGGCGCCCTGGTCGGGATTCTCGCCGTAGCGCAGGCCCTTGCGCTCGCCCTCGACCTCCCAAGTCAGTTTTTCGTAGGCGAGGAGGGTCTTGCGGCCCGCTTCGTCGTAGAAGGCTATCTCGAGCCGGGGGGGGAACGCGTCGTCCGCGAAGCTTTTGTAGGCGGCTGCCAGGCTGGGCTTTTCCATGGGCGGAGTATAGCGAGGAGCCCGCCACGAGGAAAGGGGCGGCCGCTGGGAGCCTGTCGGACTTGGGATTTGGCTTGGGCGAAGTCGAGCCGCGAGACTAAAAGCGGCGAGGATTGAGGGCCATACTTCCGTATGGCCCGATTGACGAGCCGTTTTTGGGCCGCGGATCGACGAGACCAAGGCAAAAGCGCGATTCCCTTGCTCGTTCGTTGGTTTTATGCTTTTCGCGGTCCTAAGTCCGACAGGCTCCTAGGAGGCCCGGCCCTTGGCCGCCGCGCGTTTCGCGGCCGCCCGGCGATGGACGGCGCTCCACGAGGTGGTGCGGCGCGTGATGCCGTCGCTGCCCCGGGAATACACCGCGGTGCCGGTCCGGACGAAAAAGTAGACGAGGCCGCCGAGGACGAGATGAAGGTAATAGGAGCCGAAACGCCAGAGGACGACCGCCGAAAGGGCCGCGCCGGGGGCGCCGGTCAGTCCGCCGAGGACGAGGGAATAGGAGGCCTCGATGCTGCCGGAGGCGCCCGGGGTGGGTATGAAGGTTGAGACGAAGCCGCAGAGGTTGAACGCGAAAAGGAAGGCGCCGAAGGGCACCGTGGTGCCGGTGAGGACGACGAGCGGCACGTAGAGGCCGAAGGCCCAGAGCACCTGGTCGAAGACGTGCACCGCGAGGTCGAGGAGGACGAGCCAGAGCCGCTTGGCCCAGAGGTGGCTGAAGCTGTCGCCGAGGCCGAGGCTCCAGGCCGAAAGCTTTTCGGCCCAGTGCTCGTCCTTGGACAGGCGGCTGATGAGCCGGCCGAGCCGGCTCGCCTCGATGGCCAAGGCGAAGCGGCCGATGACCTGGGGGCGGGCGAAGACGAAGAAGAGGAGGACGCCCGCCGCGAGGGTCATGAAGAGGCCGATGCCGAGGATGAAGCCGGCGTTGCCGCTGCTGCCGAGGAGGGACAGTCCCTGGCCGGCGAACAGGACGATGACCACGACCTGGGCCAGGTTGGACACCATGAGCCGGGAGAACACGATGTTGGTCGCGGTCGTCGAATCGAGGCCGAGCTTGGTGAAATGGTAGATCTGGAAGGGCTGGCCGCCCGCGGAGCTCGGCGTGATGCCGGAAAAGAAGAGGCCGATCACGTTGCTGTAGAGGGAATCGCGGAAGGAGAGCCGGATGCCGAACTGGCGGAACAGGACCTTGAACCTGATCGCGTCGATGAAATAGACGAGGAGGACGAGGGCGAAGGGAAGCATGACTTCCCAGAGTTGGACGGTCGCCAGGGTGGAGGCGAATTCCTCGAAGTCGAGGAGAAGGCCGAGAACGGCGTTGATGACGAGGCCGGCGAGAACCGCGAGGAAGAGGCTCCGGAGGAGCCTGGGGGGGCTTTTCGGTCCGACGCTCGCGCCGCTTTCGCTCTTCGCTTCCATACTGCCGCCTACTATACAGCCGCTTCCGCATCTTATCAACGAAGATGCGCGGAAAGCGAGATCTCGGTCGGCGGGCCCGAGGGGCGCGCCGGGCTTAGGCGGCGCGCCGGGCTTAGGCGGCGCGCCGGGCTCTCGGCGAGCCTACCCTATTCGATCGAATAAGCCGCGGCCAGGGCCTCCGGCCCGACGCCGGCCAGGCGCTCGGCGACCAAGCGATCGAAACGCGATATGCGCTCGAAGGCCGCGGCCGCCAGGCGGCGGCGGAACTCGAGCCTCGTCGCGCCGCGCGCGCTTCGGAGCTCCGCGAGGAGCTCGCCGTATTGGCCCGGGTCGGAGACCGAAGCGACCCGGAGGAAGTTCTTGGCGGCGGCGCGGATCATCGCCGGGCCGCCGATGTCGATGCGCTGCCGCAGGGTCTCCACCGAGGAGGAGGGGTCGCCCGCCGCCTCGGCGAAGGGATAGAGGTTCCCGACGACGAGGTCGAAGGCCTGGGCGCCGAGGCGGGCGAGATCGGCCGCGTGGGAGGCGTTGCCGGTCTCCGCGAGGAGGCCGAGGTAGATCTTCCAGTCCAGGGTCTTCACGAGCCCGCCGGCCATCTCCGGTTGTCCCGTGTAGTCGCTCACGGCGACGAGGCGCGGTTCCCCGGCGGCCGGGCCGAGGGAGGCGAGCGTCGCGCGGATCGCCTCGTGGGTGCCGCCGGTCGAATAGAACACGATGCCCGGCGCCTCGCGGACGAGCCCCTTCACGAGCTCCTCGAGGCCGGCCTTGTCATAGACCGAAACGAGGGCCCTGCGGACCGGCACCGAATCCGCGACCGACGCCACGCTGTTGAAGGCCATGCTGCTCTCCCTAGTCGGCGGGGTATTCCACGTAGGCGTAGGCCGAGTGGTTGTGGATGCTTTCGAAATTCTCCGCCTCGACGGAAAACCGCGGGAACTTGCCGAGGGTTTCGACCTCGCGATAGACCTCGCGGACGACATCCTCCACGAAGCGCGGGTTGTCGTAGGCCAGTTCGGTGACGAACTTCTCGTCGTCGCGCTTGAGGAGGGTGTAGACGCCGCTCGAGGCGGAACGCTCGACGAGCTCCACGAGGTCCTCGATCCAGAAGAAGGGGCCGAGGGCGACCTTCAGGGTGACGACGCCGCGCTGGTTGTGGGCCCCGTAGGCGCTGATCGCCTTGGAGCAGGGGCAGACGGTCTGGACCGGCACGGAGACGGCGACGTCGAATTCCTTGCCGGCCGCGCCGACGCGGGCGAAATAGGCGCAATCATAGGACATCATCGCGGCCTGCCCCGAAACCGGCGCCTTCTTCTCGATGAAGTAGGGAAAGTGCAGGTCGGCGAAGGCGTTTTCCGCCTCGAGGCTCGTCCGGACCTCCTCGAGCATCCGGAGGAACTTCGGCATGGAGAGATCCTCGCGGTGCGCGTCGAAGACCTCGATGAAGCGGCTCATGTGCGTGCCCTTGAAATCGTGGGGCAGGTCCGCGTAGAGGTTGACGAGGGCGGTCGTGTGCTGGATCTCGTTGGTCTTGTCGAGAAGCTTTATCGGGTAGCGGAGGCCCTTGACGCCGACCTTCTTGATGGCGATGCGGCGCTCGTCCCTCATGTTCTGGACGTCGATCATGTTCAGGCGAAGGCTCCCTGCATGGCCTTGTGGCGCGCGGCCGCCTCGACGGTGTTCGCGAGGAGCATCGTGATGGTCATCGGGCCGACGCCGCCGGGGACCGGCGTGATCCAGCCGGCCACGGCCAAGGCGCCCTCGTAGTCGACGTCGCCCTTGAGGCGGTAGCCGTTCTTCGCGCCCGGATCCTCGACGCGGTTGACGCCGACGTCGATGACGCAGGCGCCCGGCTTGATCATGTCGGCGGTTATGAGTCCGGCCTTGCCCGCGCAGGCGACGAGGATGTCGGCCTCGCGGCAGTGGACGGCGAGGTCCGTGGTGCCCGTGTGGCAGACCGTGACGGTCGCGTTGACCGAGCGCCGCACGAGGAGGTTCATGAGGGGCTTGCCGACGATGTTGGAGCGGCCGACGACGACCGCCCTCGCGCCGTC
This sequence comes from Spirochaetales bacterium, assembly GCA_036732745.1. Lineage (GTDB taxonomy): Bacteria > Spirochaetota > Spirochaetia > Treponematales > Rectinemataceae > JAEUJG01. The sequence goes on from DAINBW010000035.1 coordinate 8,932, forward strand.
CGTCTTGACGCCCGAGCGCTTGATGAGCTCCACCACGCCGGCCGGCGTGCAGGGCAGGAAGCAGGGTTCGTCCAGGACCATGCGGCCGACGTTGATCGGCGTGAAGCCGTCCACGTCCTTCTCCGGGGTGATGGCGGCGATGACCTTGCGCTCGTCGATGTGCTTGGGGAGGGGGAGCTGCACGAGAATGCCGTGAATGGCGGGATCGTGGTTGAACTCGCTCACGAGGGCGAGGAGCTCCGACTCGGTGGCGTTGGCCGGAAGGCGGCGCTCGAAGCTCTTGAGGCCGTTCTCGGCGCAGGCCTTTTCCTTGGCCGACACGTAGGAGAGGCTCGCCGGATCCTCGCCGACCAGGATGACGCCGAGTCCGGGCACGAGCCCTTCCTTGGCGAGCGAGGCCGCCCGGACCTTGATTTCGGCCCTGATTTCCTCGGCGACCTTTTTACCGTCGATGATCCTCGCGCTCATGGGAGCCCCCTTGTACGAGCCTTTCCGGCCACTATAGCCGAGGAATTCGCGGCTTTACAAGGACTCCGGGGCCGGCGAAGGGCGGGGGCCTTGGCCGGCGAAGGGCGGGAGCCCTTGGCCCGCGCCGGCTCAGCGCAGGAGCCGGTCGAAGTAGGCCCGATAGCGGCGGGCGGCCTCGGCGAGCTCGGCTTCCGGCAGGATGAGGCTGGCGGCGAAGTAGGCTTCGCGCTCCATGTCGAAAAAATAGCCGGGATGGGTCTGGAGGCCCTCCTCCGTGAGGAGGCCGGCCGCCAGCTCCTCTTCCGGAGCGAGGCGGGGGGCCTCGAGGAGGGCCGTCCAGCCGCCCTCGCAGGCGAGCACGCGATGGGGGGAGTCTGGACCGCCCAGGATCGCCTCCAGCGCCGCGAGGTTGGCGCGGAGCCGTTCGCCGAGGCCGGCCAGGAAAGCGGGCGCCCCGGAAAGGAGCTCGGGCAGGGCGCCCATGACCGGCGTGCCGGCCGAAAGGTAGGTGTCGGCGATGATCTCCAGGCGGCCGAGGGCCTCGGCGAGCTCCGGCCCGGGGCCCGAGGCTGCTATCCAGCCGAGCTTGAGCTGGGGAGCGCCGAGGAGCTTGGAGAGCCCGTCCAGGACGAAGGTCAGCGCGCCCTCCTCGCCGGCGAAACTCGCCTCCGCCTTCCCGCCGACGGGGAAGCGCAGGAAGACCTCGTCCACGACGAGGGCGGCGCCGTGCCGCGCCGCGAGGGCGACCAGGGCGGCTCGTTCCTCCGCGCGGACATAGGAGCCGGTGGGATTGTTCGGATGGATGAGGACGATGGCCCGGACCCGCCCGGCCCGCAAGGCCGCCTCCACCGAATCGAGGTCGATGCGCCAGCCCTTGGGGTGGAAGTACTCGAGGCGGTAGGGCCGGGCCTCGACCCCCTCGAGGCCCGCCAGGAAGTCGAACAGGGGGTAGCCGGGCTTGGGCACGAGCACCGCGTCCCCCGGCTCGCAGAGGAGCTTGAAGAGCCAGCCGTAGGCCTCCGAGGTGGAGGAGCAGAGGAAGAACCGCTCGGGGCCGAGGCGGGGCCGCTCCGGGGCGCGGCCGGCGCCGACCGCCGCGGAGGCCGCCGAGGCCGCCGAGGCCGCGGAAAAGGCGGCCAGGGCCTCCCGCGCGGCGGGGAGGCCGCGCGGCTCGGGCGCATAACGCAGGCCCGCGGCGGAGGCGAGGGGCGCGAGGAACTCGGCGCCGCGGCCGAGGCCGACGCGGGTCGGATTGGACTCGGCGAGGTTGAGCGTCGGGAGCCCCGCGGCGCGCCGCTCGGCGAGGAGGCCGGAGAGGCGGTTCGGAGGGGACGGCCAGGGGAGCCTCGAGGAAAAGGGGATCTTCACGGCGCCGACTATAGCACGGGGGCAAGGGCTCGGGCGAGGTGTCGGCCGACGAGGGGCGGCGCGCGCGCGACGCGGGGAAAAAGAACGCCGTCCGGACGCTTTGCGGGCGGCCGGACGGCGCGGAATCGAGGGGAAGGCCGGCTTCGGGCTTCCCGCCGCGTGACGGCGGGAGGTCCTGTCCCGAAATCCGGCGCCGGGGAAACGGAGGTGGTCTCCCCTTCCCTCTCGGCTTATCCCAACACCACGAGAACCTCGTTCTCGGTCCCGGCCCGCTGGACGGGCAGCGGCCCGGAGACGGGCTCGCCGTTCATGACGATCGAGGCGACGCCCTTGCCGGTGCCCTTCGGATTCTCCACCTTGATCCGGTAGACGGCGCCGCGCCAGCGCCGCGTCACCTCGAAGCCCTTCCAATCGGCGGGAACGCAGGGATCCACGACGAGGCCGCCAAAGCCGGGCCGGATCCCGAGAATCCACTTGGTCACCGCCGTGTAGCTCCAGCCGGCCGAGCCCGTGAGCCAGGGATGGCGGGCGCGGCCGTAGCCCTTGTGCTCCTTGCCGTAGACGAACTGGCAGTAGCTGTAGGGCTCCGCCTCCCGGATCTCGATCATGTCGTTCTGGTTGTAAGGAAGGAGGGCGTCGTGGAACTTCATCGCGCGGTCTCCGCGGCCGAGCTTGCACTCGGCTATCACCGCCCAGGGGTTCGGGTGGCTGAAGATGGCGCCGTTCTCCTTGATGCCCTTGTAGACCCGGCCCATGAAACCGATCTCGTCGTTGGGCTTCGAGAAGGAGGGCTGGAGGAGGTGGAGGCCGAAGGGCGTGTAGAGGTACTCGTCCACCGCGTCCATCGCCGAGCGCGCGTGGCCTTCCGGCGCGGCGCCGGAGACGACCG
>DAINBW010000036.1:0-11568 GCA_036732745.1 Spirochaetales bacterium
CCGCTCCGCACCAGGCTGCGCACCGCCTCTTCGATCTCGTCCCGCACCCGCCTGACGCCCGCCATGACCTCCTCGTCGGATCCCTTCATCGCGGAGGGGTCGTCGAAGGGCCAGTGGAGCTTCCGCGCCAGGCCGGGGAAGACGGGGCAGCGCTCGGCCGCCTCCTTGGAACAGACGGTGACCACGACGTCGTAGCGTTCCCCCGCGGCCGCGAGGTCGAAGACGCTCTTGGTCGCGTTGCGCGAAATATCAATGCCGAGCTCCGCCATCGCGCGCACGACGAAGGGATTGAGCCTCCCGGGCTCGAGGCCGGCGCTGGCCGCCTCGAAGCGCCCCTTGCCGTGTTTCCGGAGAAATGCCTCGGCCATCTGGCTCCGCGCGGAGTTGTGCACGCAGAGGAACAAAACCTTCGTCATCGTGAGACCTCCATGCTTTTCCATGAGGGGATTGCCGCCGATCCGCGTCTTGAGCTTGCAGGCGCATTGGCCCTGGAGCTCGTAGGAGCCGTCCTTGCCCACGGGCAGGCCTTCGCGGTCCCAGTCGATCATGCCGCCGACAAGGTTCGCGAGCCGTGACGGCGAATAGCCTTCCGCGAGGAGGATCCGGATAGCCTCCCGGCCGTAGAGCCCCGCCGCGTCGGCCAGGACCAAGGCCTCGTCCCGCGGCAGTTCGCCGTGGTGCGCGCCGAAGCGGCTCCAGGGCAGGTAGCGCAGGCGCTCCGCCTCAAAGACGCGGAAGTTGGTTTCGTAGGGTTCGCGGAGATCCACGAGGAGGGCGCCCCGATCGAGGAGGGCGCTGGCCTCCCTCGGGCTCAGGTTCAGGACGCCGTGGGTCTTCGGGAGTCCGCCCTCGAAGCCGCCGAAATCGCGCAAGGTTTCCATGCCAGCCTCCCCCTGTCCCGGCGCCGCCGGGCCCCGCAACCGTCGTGCCGGCCGGGGCCGGCGCCGCCGGGCCACGGCCGCGCCCGGGCGGGCTTATTTCGTCGCCGACTACCGAAGCGCCGCGGCGGCCTGGTCCGCCGGGAAGCGACGCTTCGTCGCGCGCGCGATGCGCACCAGGGAGAGCATCACCGGCACCTCGACGAGGACGCCGACCACGGTGGCGAGCGTGGCCCCGGACGACAGCCCGAAGAGGCTGATCGCGACGGCGACGGCGAGTTCGAAGAAGTTCGAGGCGCCGATCATCCCCGCCGGCGCCGCGATCGCGTAGGGCACCTTCCAGGCCCAAGCCCAACCGTAGCCGATCGCGAAGATGAGGTAGGTCTGGAGGACCAGCGGCACGGCTATGAGGAGAATGGCCAGGGGATTGGCCAGGATGACCTGGCCCTGGAAGGCGAAGATGATGACGAGGGTGAGGAGGAGGCCGCCTTCCGTGATGCCGTCGAACTTTTTGACGAATGCGTTCTCGAACCACTCCCTGCCGCGGCGGCGGATGAGCCGGGAGCGGGTCAAGGCGCCGGCGCCCAGGGGAATGACGACGAAGAGGACCACGGAGAGGAAGAGGGTGTCCCAGGGCACGCGCACGTCGCTGACGCCAAGGAGGAAGGCGACGATGGGCGTGAAGGCGAAGAGGATGACGAGATCGTTCACCGCGACCTGCACGACCGTGTAGCCGGGGTCGCCGTCCGAGAGGTAGGACCAGACGAAGACCATCGCGGTGCAGGGAGCCGCGCCGAGGAGGACGGCGCCGGCGAGGTACTCCGTCGCGAGCCCGGCGGGGATGAGGGCCTTGAAGACGATCTTGAGGAAGAAGGCCGCGATCAGGTACATCGTGAAGGGCTTCACGAGCCAGTTGACGACGAGGGTGATCGCGAGCCCCTTGGGCTTCTTGCCCGCGTTCTTGATGCTCGTGAAATCGACCTTGAGCATCATCGGGTAGATCATGAGCCAGATGAGGACGGCGACCGGGATGGAGACCCGCGCGTACTCGAAGCGGCCGAGGAAGGCCGGCACGCCCGGGAGGAAGTAGCCGATGGCCACGCCCGCTCCGATGCAAAGCGCAACCCAGAGGGAAAGATACTTCGCGAAAAAGCCGATCTTCGCCGGCGCCGACTCGCCCATGTTGGCTCCTTGCCCGAATCGCCTGACGGTTCCCGGCTGCTTGTCGGCCGGCGAATCGGCGGCTATGAGTATTGGCGAGATGCACCGGGAAGTCAACGATCGCTGGTCAAGAGGCCGACCAGGCCGCGAGGATCGAGGATGAAAGCAAGCACTCGCTTTCATGCCCGCCGCCAACTCCTTACGCCGAAGCGCTTCTCTCCTCGATCATCTCCGAGGTGGCGTAGAAGCGGATCGCGGGATTCGCGCCCTTGATGCGCTCGAAGTACCAGGGAGAGTCGGACATGAAGATGTGCGTGCCGCGGATGTCGATGAGGATGCGGCGGGAATGCTCGTCGACGAAGGTCTCGAGGGCCTTCTTGTCGTCCGAGGTGATCCAGTGCGCGATCGTGAGGTCGATCGGCTTGTAGTTGCACTTGGCGTTGTACTCGTGCTCCATGCGGTACTGGAGGACCTCGAGCTGGAGCTGGCCGACGACGCCGAGGACGCGGACGTTGGACTGGTGGGGCTTGGAGAAGATCTGGACCACGCCCTCCTCGGCCAGCTGGTCGAGTCCCTTGTGGTACTGCTTCTCCTTCGTCGGATCGGCGTTGACGATGTAGCGGAAGATCTGGGGCGCGAAGCTCGGGATGCCCTTGAAGTTGATCGACTCGCCCTCGGTGACGGTGTCGCCGATCTTGAAGGTGCCCGTGTCGTGGATGCCGACGATGTCGCCGGGCCAGGCCAGGTCGACGATCTCGCTGTCCTGCGCCATGAAGGCGGTGGGGTTGGCCGTCCGGAAGGGCTTGCCGGAGCGTACGTGGTAATAGGTCTTGTTCCGCTCGAAGCTGCCCGAGCAGACGCGCATGAAGGCCACGCGGTCCCGGTGCTTCGGATTCATGTTCGCGTGGATCTTGAAGATGAAGCCGGAGAACTTCTCCTCGCTCGGCTGGACCAGGCGTTCCTCGCTCGTTTTCGGGGTCGGGTGGGGCGCCATCAGGGTGAGGGTGTCGAGGAGTTCGCGGACGCCGAAGTTGTTGAGCGCGGAGCCGAAGAAGACCGGCGTCGCCGTGCCCGCCAGGTAGTCCGCCGGGGAGAAGGGCGGATAGACGCCGTTCAGGAGGGCCACGTCCTCGCGGAGCTTGTCAGCGAGCGTCCCGCCGACCTTCTCGTCGAGGAGGGGATCCTCGAGGCTTTCAATCTTCACGATGTCGCTCGGCCGCTGGACCTCGCCCGGGAAGAAGAGGTAGAGGCTCTTTTCCACGAGATTGTAGACGCCCTTGAAGCTTCGGCCCTGGCCGATGGGCCAGGTCACCGGGCGCACGCCGATGCGGAGCTCCCTCTCGGTCTCGTCGAGGAGCTCCATCGGGTCCTTGCCCTCGCGGTCGAGCTTGTTCATGAAGGTCGCGATGGGCGTGTGGCGCATGCGGCAGACCTCGCAGAGCTTCCGCGTCCGGTCCTCGACGCCCTTCACGGAGTCGATGACGAGGAGGGCGGAGTCGACGGCGGAGAGGCCGCGGTAGGTGTCCTCGGAGAAGTCGGCGTGGCCGGGCGTGTCGAGGAGGTTGATCTTGCGGCCGCCGTATTCGAAGCCCATCACCGAGGTGCTGATGGAGATGCCTCGTTCCTTTTCCATCTCCATGAAGTCGGAGACGGAGGCCTTGGTGTTCTTGCCGCTCTTTACCGCGCCGGCGATGTGGATCGCCCCTCCGAAGAGGAGGAGCTTTTCGGTGATCGTCGTCTTGCCGGAGTCCGGATGCGAAATTATGGCGAAGGTGAGTCGCTTCTTGAGTTGGGTTTCCAGTTCTTCCATGGGTGAACAGAGTGTACCGAAAAAGGGCCCTCTTCGGCTACCTTGTCGGCCGGATCGCGCGCGGGACGGGGCCATGGGGCGCCGCGCGGGGCCCCCGGCGCCGCGCGGCGGCCGGCCCGCCGTGCCCGCCATGCCGCGCCGGTGCGCTTCAGCAGCAGCCGCGGGAGGGATCGGCGCGCTTGGTGGTCGGCCCTTCCTCGTCGTGATCGCAGCCGCAATCGCAGGAGGGCGCCGTGCCGCGGAGGAGGCCGTTTATGACGGCGGCCGCGCAACCGACCCCGGCCTTGACCGAAAGGGCGCCGGTCGGGCAGTTCCCGGCGCAGGCCCCGCATTCCATGCAGGACTCGCGGTGAGCGATCCGCGCCTTGCCCGCCTCGAGCGAAAAGACGCCGTGGGGGCAGACCTCCAGGCAGGCTCCGCAGCCCACGCAGGCCGCCGCGTCCAGGGCGAGGCTCGCGCCGTTGTTCAGGTAGCTCCAGCGTCGCATGTTCCGCCTCCCTTATCCGACTAGGCGCGCCGCGGCGCCGAGGGCCAGTCCGGCCGCCAGGGCGAGCGCCTGCGGCAGGAGGGAGCCGCGCACCTCGCGCTCGGCCCCCGAGGGCGAGGTGATCGCGCTCGCCCCCGTGTAGTTCATCCCGAGGAAGGAAGCGACGCCCGCCCCGACCAGGCCAAAGGCCGCCGCGGCGAGCGGCGCTTGGCCGGCCGCCAGGGCCGCGCCGAGGCCCCAGGCGGCGCCGAGCAGGGCTCCCTTGACGGCAAAGCGCCGGCTCGGGAGGAGGGGCAGGAGGGCCGCGAAGCCAAAGGTCGCCAAGGGCCAGAGGCCAAGGAGGGGCGGGAAGGCGCGGAGGAAGCGCTCGCCGTAGCCTGAGCCTCCCGGCAGCGCGAAGAGGGCCGCTACGGCGAAGGCGGCGGGCGCGAGGGGCCAGGCCTGGACGAACTCGACGGGGGCGACGGCCAGACGCTCGCCAAGGCCAAAGGGCACGCGGCGCATCGCCTCCGTCTTCCGCTTGCCCGCGTTCAGGTAGGCGCGGATGTCCTTGGCCTGGACGGGGCCCCAATGGATCACAAAGCCCGAGCGCCGCGCCACCTCCGGCGCGGAGACGCCGGGCGCCCCGAGTTCCGGCAGGATGAGGCGGCGATGGGAGACAAGTTCCTCGAGCCGGAGGGCGCGAAGCTTCGCGAGGAGTTCTTCCGTGCCGAAGCTGCCCTTGCCGGCCGCGCACCACACGTTGATGCCGCGCGTGTCGAGGACGAGGACCCAGCCCGAGAGCCCCGCCAGGGCCTCGCGGAGCCGGTCAAAGCTCAGCTTGTAGTTCGCCGTGACGAAGACCTCGCTCCCGGGCTCGGGCTGGCCGACGGCGTAGAGGCCCGGCGGGACCGAGTAGCGCATCCGCCCGAAGTTCCAGCGCGCGCCCCAGCCGCCCAGGTGGTCGGCCGGCGCGAGTCGGGTCCGCGCCCGGGGGATGGAGCGGCCGGCCGCCTCGACGTAACCGTCGAGATAGGCTTGTTCAAAGGCGGGGAGTCGCTTGAAGCCGGCCAGCGAGTCCCGCGGATCGGGAATCTTCTTGAAGCGCGGCGCCGGTCGTATCGTAGGTGTTTCCTGCATGGCTTTCCCTGGAAGAAAGATAGCGCCGCGCGGGGGACTCAAGCTAGGGCCTTAAGGCCAAGCTTCAGGCCAAGCTTCAGGCCAAGCCTCAGGCCAGGGCTCCGAAGGCAAGCCCCGCCAGGGTGGAAAGGCCAACCACGAGGCTCACGTAGACGAGGGTCTTCTTCCAGCCAAGTTCCCCGGCGATGACGAGGATGGAAGGTAGGGAAAGGCTTGGGCCGGCGAGAAGAAGGGCGAGGGCGGGGCCCTGGCCCATGCCAGCGCCGAGGAGGCCTTGGACGATGGGGATCTCGGTAAGCGTGGCGAAATACATGAGGGCGCCCGAAAAGGCCGCGAAGAAGTTGGCGCCGAGCGAGTTACCGCCGAGGAGGCCCGCGATCCAGGCGTTCGGGATGAGGCCGTCGTGGCCGGGGCGCCCGAGGAGGAAGCCCGAGAGGAGGACGCCGCCGAAGAGGAGGGGCAGGATCTGGAGGCCGAAGTCCCTCGTCGCGACGACCCACTCGAGCCGCTCGTCCCGGTCGAACCAGCGGACAAGGGCGTAGGCGAGGAGGAGGGCGAAGGCGCCCGCGATCCACCACTTGGCCGCGAAGACCACGTCCCAGGCCGCGCTGCCGCCCTTCGAATCGGCCCAGTTCATGAAGACGAGGATGCCGATCATGCTCCCCATGTAGGCGATCATCTTGCCGAGGCTTCGCCGCGGCGCCTCGTCCGGCGCGGCGAAGAGGCGCGCGTCGGCCGCCCGCTTTTGGTCGTCCTTGCGGAAAATCAGCGCCATGAGAAGGCCGATCAGGATCGAGAACAACACCGCTCCGACGGTCCGCGCCAGGCCGAGCTTCCAGCCGAAGACCTTGGCGGAAAGCACGATGGCGAGAATGTTGATCGCGGGGCCGGAATAGAGGAAGGCGACGGCGGGACCGAGTCCGGCTCCCTTCTTGTAGATGCCCTTGAAGATCGGCAGCACCGTGCAGGAGCAGACCGCGAGGATGGCGCCGGAGACGGAGGCCACGCCGTAGGCCGTGAGCCGGTTCGCGTCGGGGCCGAGGTAGCGCATCACCGCCTGCTGGTTCAGGAAGACGGTGATCGCTCCCGCGATGAACATGGCCGGCACCAGGCAGAGGAGCACGTGGAGCCTGGCGTATTCGCCGAGCATGAGGAAGGCCTCGTTCGTCGCCCCGAGGACCCGCGGCGCCTCGAAGGGAATGAAGTAGGCGGCGAGGAAGACGCCGAAGACGACGAGCAGTTTCCTGTTCGGCGAAAGCTCCTTCGGGCTCATGACCTGACCTGTCCGGCGATCCGTTCGGCGACGGCCTCGACGAGCTCGTCGGTGATTTCCGTCTTCCCCTTCTCGACGCCGTAGTCGGTCATGACGAACTGGCGACAGGGAATGCCCTGCCGTTCGAAGATCTTGGCGCCGCAACCGACCTTGCAGCCGTCGATCACGAGGTTGCGCGTCGCGCTTCGGGCCGATTCGAGAAAACCGGAGAGATCGGCGCCCATGGCCGCGAGGCAGGCGCCGGAGCCGACCTTCTCGCGCCGGAGGCGACGCATCACCCGATCCGCCAGGAGACCGGTATTGGCGGCGCCGGAGCATGCGTAGATGAGGTTCACCTCGCCGTCGGTTTCACAGGAGCAGGGCATCTCACTTTCCTCCCTGGAGCAGGGCGGCGACCTGGTCCTTCGTGAGGACCTTGCCCACGCTCTTCACGACGCCGTCGACGGCGAGGGCCGGGGTCATCATCACGCCCATGTCCATGATCGCGTCGGGATCGGAGACCTTCTCCACCTCCGCGGCCAGGCCGAGCTCCAGGACGGCCGCCTTGGCGTGCTCCTCGAGCAACTTGCACTTGGCGCAGCCCATGCCGAGAATTTGTACCTTCATTGAAGCCTCCGTCACCGAGCGTTCTATGTTGCAAATTATGGAAACATTGCATGAATGTGTCAAGGCGAAGCTTGACTAAAGTTGCCGAATGTTGCAACTTTAGGACATGGAAGCGCCACGCCTGCCCCGCTTTGAGCTCCGGGCCGAGATGTTCAAGGCCCTCGCCCATCCCATGCGGCTCCTCCTCCTCGAGAAGCTGAAGGAGCGGCCGTGGTGCGTCTGCGAGTTGGCGGAGGCGGCGGGCATCGAAAAGTCCGTGGCCTCCAAGCATCTCTCCCAACTCAAAGCCGCCGGCCTCATCGACGATGAAAGGCGGGGCACCCTCGTCGAGTACCGCCTTGTCGCCCCCTGCATCCTCGACATGGCCGCCTGCGCCGAGCGTACCGTGCTCCAAAACCGCAAAAAGCGCTTGAGCTTGGATACAAAAGAATAAAGCCGCCCCTTGCGGAGCGGCTTTATTCCTCGCGGTATACAAAAAGATACATCCTAAAGCACCCCTCTTCCTCTTCTCCCTAATTCCCTCCGCGCCTCCGTGCCTCCGTGTGCGACATTCGCCAAGAGATTCCACACAAAGGCACAAAGTCACGGGGTAAAGAAAGAAGAGACGACGGGGAGAATCAACGGAAACGGCGCCGGCCGCTTGGTGCCTTACTCCTCCGCCTCGAGGGCCCTGATCGACTTGTAGGGTCCGGCCAGGAAGCGGGAGAAGGGCTCCCCCTGCAGGGTGCGGCGCTTGTCGGCGAGGCTCTTCTCGTAGAAGTCCCGGCCGACGGGGAGGACGGCGACCTCGCCTTCCTTGACGCCGCGCACGTGGAAGAGGAGCTTGGTCTCCCCGCCCTCGGCCTTGAGGCCGGCGTAGGCGACGGAGATCTCGGCGCCGTCGGGAGCCTTCTCCCCGGCCTTGAGCGAGAGGTAGTACTTCACGATTTCGATCGCGGTCGGATCCAGGCCGTCGGCGAGGATGCGGGCGCGCTCAAAGAGTTCCGCGTAGCCGATCAGGACCTCCGCCCCCTTGGGCTGGGGCAGCTTGCCGAGGTAGAAGGCCAGGCGGTCCAGTTCGGGAAGGACGCGGATCTCCTGCCCCAGGCGGGCCGAGTGGAGCCGCACGGCGAGTTCGGGCTTGAGCACGGCGCCGCAGCGGGGGCAGGTCACGCGGAAAAAGCGGCCCTCGAGGATCTCGGCCAGGCGGCCGGATTCGGCGTCGAGGTCGATCTCCTCGGGCAGGTCCGCCTCGAAGGCGTTCTCGCACATGCAGGTAACTTTGCGCATCCATTCCTCCCTGGAATCTTTTAGGCTTACTTGCCCGCGAAGAAGATGAGATCGCTCACCGTCGCGAGGACGAAGAGCGCGAGGATGAAGGCCATCCCGACGAACTGGTAGCGGTAGATGGTGGTCGTCTTCAAGGGGCGGCGGCGGACCGCCTCGATCAGGAACATGAGGATCATGCCGCCGTCGAGGGCGGGAATGGGCAGGAGGTTCATGATGAAGAGGCCGATGGAGAGGAAGGCCAGGAAGTTGAAGGCCACGACGAGGCCGCCGGCGCCGCCGGAGGCCATGCCTTCCTTCGCCGTGCTGCCGACCATGTAGGTGATGCGGGCGGGGCCCGAGACCGCCTTGAGCACGTCCACGCCCTTGAAGAGGAGGCCGAGGCTTTTCACGGAGATGGCGAAGGTCCGCCAGGTCTCCGCGAGGCCGTCGCCGAAGGCGGCGCCGAGGCTGGCGGACTTGACGGTGTGGAGCCGCGTCTTGAAGGAAAGGCCGAGGTTGGAGCCGACCTCGGTCCAGGAAAGGACCAGGCGGGCCTCCACGCCCTGACCGGCGCGGTCGAGTCCGAGGAGGACGCGCTCGGGCCGGTCGGCCAGGAGGGCCAGGGCCTCGATCGCGTGGCGGGCGCTTTTTCCGTTCACCGACACGATGCGGTCGCCGACCTGGACGCCGGCTATCTCGGCCGCGCTGCCCTTGGCGACCGTCTCGACCTCCGGCTCGATCCAGGCGTAGACGCCGACCCGGCCGGCGCCGGACTCCTTGTCCATGCTGGGCTTGACGGCGAGCTCCAGCGGGAGCCCGTCGCGCTCCACGCGCAGCCTGAGTTCCGTGTCCGCGGAGAGGGCGATGCTTTCCTGCAGGTCGGCGTAGTCGCGCACCGGCTTCCCGTCGATCGCGACGACGCGGTCCCCGGACTTGAGGCCGGCGAGGTCGGCGGGCAGGCCGGCCGGCGCGGGCTTCCCGTCCAAGCTGAACTCGCTCGCCAGGACGATGCGGTTGTCGTAGCTCGGCAGGCTGTAGCCGACGGCGGCCACCGCGATGCCCACGACCGCGGCGAAGACTACGTTGGCGAGGGGGCCGGAGACGGAAATGAGGATGCGGCGGAGGGGACTAGCCCCGTAGAAGGTGCCCGGATCGCGGGGGATGCTTTCGCTCTTGTCGGCCAGGGCCTGGCGGAAGGCTTCCTCGCCCTTCATCCGGCAATAGCCGCCGATCGGGAAGGCGGAGAGCCGCCATTCGGTCCGGCCGCGCTTCCAGGCGAAGAGTTTGGGTCCCCAGCCGATGGAGAAGGCTTCCACCTCGACCCCGACGGCGCGGGCGGCCGCGAAGTGGCCGAGCTCGTGCACCAGGACGACGAGGCCGAGGCCGACGAGGCCGAGGAAAATCGTGAGGATCATCGTATCTCCTTGATGGCCGCCTCGGCCGCGCGGCGGGCGCCGCGGTCGGCCTCGAGCACCTCCTCCAGGGAGGCGAGGCGGGCGGGAAAAGCGGCGGCGAGGGCCCGCTCGACGACGCGGGCGATGTCGAGGTAGCCGATCAGGCCCGCCTCGAAGGCGGCGACGGCGATCTCGTCGGCGGCGTTGTAGGCGACGGTGGCGCCGTCACCCGCGCGGAGGGCGGCGTAGGCCAGGCCGAGGAGGGGGTAGCGCGCCGCCTCGACCTCGCGGAACTCGAGGGTCCGGCCGCCGAGCTCGAGCCTGCCGAAGGGGCAGGGCAGGGTCTCGGGCCAGGCCAGGGCGGCCAGGATGGGCAGGCGCATGTCCGGTTCGGAGGCGTTGGCGAAGAGGGAGCCGTCGCGCGCGCGTACGAGGGCGTGGACAAGGCTCTGCGGATGGACGAGGACCTTGATCCTTTCGGGCGCGAAGCCGAAGAGCCGCGCGGCCTCGATGACCTCGAGGCCCTTGTTCGCCATCGTCGCCGAATCGATGCTGATCTTCCGGCCCATGCTCCAGTTCGGGTGGGCCGCGGCCTCGTCGGGGCGGACGGTCGCCAGCTCCGGCAGGGGCCGGTCGCGGAAGGCGCCGCCCGAGGCCGTGATGATGAGCTCGTCCACCTGGCCGAGGCCGATGCGCTCGGCGAGTTGGAAGAGGGCGGCATGCTCCGAGTCCACCGGCAGGATGCGGCCGCGCCAGCGCTTGGCCGTCGCCTCCAGGAGGCTCCAGCCCATGACGACGCTTTCCTTGTTCGCGAGGGCCAGGTCCTTGCCCGATTCGAGGGCGGCCAGGCTGGGCGCCAGGCCGGCCGCGCCGGCCACGCCGTTGACGACCATCTCCGCCTCGGTCTCGCGGATCATCGCCAGGAGGCCCTCGGGGCCGCGATAGGCGATGCCGTCCGCGGCGCGGGCGGCGGAGGCGCCCTCGCCGGACAGGCAAAGCCTGGCGCCCGGCCAGGCGGCCGCGGCCCGGCGGAGGCCGGCCTCGTCGCGGTTGGCGGCCAGGGCGACGATCTCGAAGCGCTCGGGAAAGGCCGCCGCGGCCTCGAGGGTCTGGCGGCCGATGGAACCCGTGGCCCCGGCCAGCACGATGCGTTTTTTCGCCACGTCGCTACCTGAAGAGCCGGAGGGTTACCGCGAGGCCGAAGAAGACCGGCGCCGCGAAGAGGAGCGAATCGAAGGAGTCGAGGAAGCCGCCGCGGCCGGGGACGACGCCCCCGGAGTCCTTGGCGCCGGCGCTGCGCTTAAGGCCGCTTTCGAAGAGGTCGCCGAGTACGGTGGCCAGGGCCACGGCGAGGGCCATGAGGAGGAGGGCCCAGACCGGGATGGGGAAGGAGGCGGGGAAGGCGAAATAAGCGGCGAGCCCGCCGGCCAGGGAACCGGCGACGCCGCCGAAGAAGCCTTCGAGGCTCTTGTTCGGAGAGACGGCGATGAGGCCGCGGCGCTTGCCGAGCGTCGTGCCGGCGAGCCAGGCCAGGCTGTCGTTGCCGAATGTCATGCAGGCGAAGGTGATGATGGCCTCGGTCGCGCGCGGGG
>DAINBW010000037.1:0-11516 GCA_036732745.1 Spirochaetales bacterium
GCCCGTGACGAGCGCCCAGTCCTTGTCACTTTTCATGAGAGGGAGTATACGCGACTCTCCCGCGAAAGCAAGTCCGGACGGGCGCGCGGCCTCCCGCCGCGCGGTCTCGCACCGCGCGGCCTCACACCGCCTCCGCGTCGTCGCCCCTCCCCTCGGCCGTCCCTTCCCGCGCGGCGCCCTCCACGAGTACGCCGACGCCGTCCCGGCCGCCGAAGCGGAGGACGTTGACCATGAAGATGTCGATCTTGTTGACCGTGCTCGGCGGAAGGAGGTTGCCGTCCACCTCGACCGAGATCATCGGATAGTTCCGGGCGCGGGCCCAGGGCGTCACCAGGCCCTCGATGACGCGTCCGATGAGGCAGGCGAAGGGGGAAATGTTGACGATGCCGGAATAGCCCTCCTGCATCGCGGTGGCCGCGACGCCGGAGGAGACGACGATCTCCGAGTTGAGCTCGTGGTCCAGGAAGTGCTCCGCCGCGTTGGCCATGATGCGCCGCATGTCGCGCGGCGTTTCGGGGATGAGCCCCGAGGGGGCGAGCGCGCGCCTCACGCCGTTCTCCACGCCGTGCTTCCAGGCCTCCTCCAGCCGGAGCCGGAGGAGCCTCCGCGCCTCGGCGGAGAAGGGTCGCCGCCCGGGCGGAAGGAGGCGGAGCCGCTTGCGGAGGTCGTACCCGCGCACGAAATCGAGGTAGTGGATCCATTCGCCGATGCCGGAGACCTTCGCGATGATGCCCTTGGAGCTGAAGAGGCCGACGAGCTCGTCGACGGCGAAGTCGTCGCGGCGGACGTAGATCTCCCCGACGACGAGGACCCTGGGCGCCTCGCCGAGGCGGCGGCGCAGGGGGATGGCCGCCGCCTCGCGCGCGACGCGCCGGAGGACGGGGCCCGCCGCCTTGAGGTCCCGCTCCGCGACGGCGAGGAGCTCCCGCCAGGAGCCGGAGAACCAGGCCATCGCGGCCCCGGGATCGACGGCGAGGGCGCGCAACGCGTTCTGGAGGTCCTTCATGTGGTCGGCGACGGCGATGCTCCTCCAGACGTCCTTGGAGAAGCGCGGCCCGAACTCGTTGTAGGAGTTGTCCGCGGAGAGGGTGACCACGACGACGTTCTCCAGCCTGAGGTCGCGGAAGAGGTTCTCGAAGTAGACGAAGTACTGGCCGGTCCTGCAGGGCCCCGTCGTGATCGGGACGAAGAGGAGGTAGAGCTCGTCCTTGCGGTACTTGTCGGAGAAGAAGTACTCGAGCGCGGAGCCGAGGACGAGGTGCGAGGGCACGCACTCCTTGCCGGAGGCGTGGGCGCGCGCCAGGCGGATCGTCTTCGAGGTGGCGACGGGCAGGGCCTCGGCGTTGACGCCCGCGCCCCGCAGGACCGCCGCCATGAGTTCGGTGGAGAGCTCGCCCATGTTCGAGAGGAGGAGCTTCACCTTCTTGTCGCCGAACAGCGGGCGGCGCGCGCCGGTCGCGGCGTCGAGCACGTGGAGGGGCGACGCGCCGTCGTTGACGAAGCGGAGGCCGTTGTCGTAGCGCTCCTCCGCGATCTCGCCGAGCTTGGAGCGGTAGCCGTCGATGATGTCCAGGAAGGCCTCCACGCGCGTGTCGATGCCCGCGTCGGCGGAGTGCGAATCGAGCTCGAGCACGAGGAAGGGCTTGGCGCCCATGATCCATTTCACGTAGTGGAGGATGAAGGAGTCCGGCGCGCAGGAGAAGTTGGAGACGAAGGCGACGTAGAGCTCCGGTTCCTCCTTCACGAGCGCCGCCGCCTTGAGGTCCTGCTGGCCGTAGTACCAATACATGTTCGAGAAGATCGTCCGGTCGCCGAAGGGGAGGATGTCGAAGGGCAGGACCGAGTGGCCGCGCGTCGTGAACTTGCGCGGGATGCCCATGTTCGCCTCGGGCGTGAAGGCGTTGTAGGGCCGGCCGAGGAGGGCGATGGCGGGCCGCCCCGCCTTGCGCGACGCCTCCAGGGCCCGCCGGCCGAGCTCGGCGGCGGCGGCGAAGTAGGCGTCCTGCCGGGCGCAGGCGAGGTCGAAGGCGGTCTCCATCTCCGCTTCGTCGACGCCGAGGGCCGCGCCCATCGCGACGAAGTGCTCAAGGGCCTTTTTTCGCCCGAACTTGAAGGACACGACGACGGGGAGGAAGCGCTCCTTCGGGATCTCGGGGAAGGCCTTTTCGACGTAATAGGGCAGGGCCTGGGTGATCGGGCAGAAGTTGGCGTGCACCTTCTCCTCGTAGCTCGGCATGTCGCGGAAGTGGGGCAGGAAGATGAAGTCGGCGCCCTTCTTCCAGACGTCCTCCACCGCGCCGTGGGCGATCTCCGCCGGGAAGCAGTAGGTGCTTTCGGCGCGCGCCACGCCCTCGCGGTCGACCTCCTCGGAGAGGAAGGTCCTGAAGCCGAGCCCGTGGAACAGCCAGGAGTAGAAGGGGTAGAGGCTGTGCGCGGAGAAGCAGCGCGGTATGCCGACGACGGCCTCGCGCTTCCGGACGAAGGTCGCGGGATCGGGCGCGTGGCGGACGAAGAGGAGCTCGTTCCGCTCGGCGACCCAGTCCGTCACGTCCTCGCCTTCGGCCTTTTTCCGGAGGTTGGCGTACTTGTTGCAGCGGCCGCCGAACAGGTACTTCCTCCCCGAGACGGAGAGCGCCTGGATGGGACAGCGGTTGTCGCAGGAGGCGCAGGGGAAGACCCGCTCGTAGACGATCTCCCGCCCGAGGATCTCGTCGAAGGAATGGCCGCCGCCTTCGAGGAGGCCCGCGGCGGCCTTGGCCTTCGCGAGGAGGGCCACGCCGAAGGCTCCCATGAGCTCGGGACTCGGGGGGACGAGGATGGGCTTGCCGAGGAGGGAGGCGAAGGCGAGGGGCACGGCGGGATTCTTCGCGACGCCGCCCTGGAGGAAGACAACCTTGCCGATGGTCCGGTTGCCGACGACGCGGTTCAGGTAGTTCGCGACGATGGAGGCGACGATGCCCGCCGTGATGTCCTCGCGCGCGGCGCCCTGCTGCACGGCCTTGCGGATGTCCGAGTTGATGAAGGCCGAGCAATGCTCGCCGAATTTGAGGGGCGCCTTCGCGGCGAGGGCGACGGGACCGATCTCCGCCGCGCTCCGGATGTTGAGGTCGCCCGCCGCCGATTCCTCCAGGAAGGAGCCCGTGCCCGCGGAGCAGGCCTCGTTCATCGCGTAGTCGATCGGCACGCCGTTCTTGAGGAGGACGTACTTCGCGTCCTGGCCGCCTATTTCGAATATCGTGTCGACGTCCTTGGAGAAATGCGCGGTGCCGACGGAATGGGCGATGATCTCGTTGTAGACGCCGCGGGTTTCGAGGAAGACGCCGAGGATCTCGCGGGAGGATCCCGTCGTCGCGCAGAGGGGGATCGAGATCGCCTCTCCGCCCGTGTCGGCCATCGCCTTGTCGCGGATCGCCCCGAGGCAGGCCTTGAGGGCGCGCACGGGGTCGCCGTGGGTTCGGCCGTAGTGCGAGGCGACCACCTCTTCGGTCTCGAGGTCCACGAGGCAGGCCTTCGTCGTCGTGGAGC
This sequence comes from Spirochaetales bacterium, assembly GCA_036732745.1. Classification (GTDB taxonomy): domain Bacteria; phylum Spirochaetota; class Spirochaetia; order Treponematales; family Rectinemataceae; genus JAEUJG01. The sequence continues at coordinate 3,526 of DAINBW010000037.1, forward strand.
CGCCGTCCACGCCGAGGACGTAGGCGCGGCCGGCGACGACGCGCCCGGTCCTTCCCTCGAAATAGCGGACCTGGCCGCGCGCGCCCTCGAAGCTCGGGAGGCGGTCGAACCGGACCGAACGGCCGGCCAGGAGGCGGTCGGGCGCCGGGAGGGGCGAGCCCTTTTCGCGCGCGAGGATGGCGGCGCCGTAGGCCTCGAAGAAGGCGGCCTCGGGCGGGACGACGAACTCGACGCGGGGCGCCAGTTCGCGGATGAAGCGGAGGATGTGCGGGTTCCTCGTCGTGCCGCCCGTGAGCATGACGCGGCCCTCCTCGATCCGCGCGCGCTTCAGGAAGTCGACGACCTTGGTCGCCATCACCATGCTCAGCGAGAGGACGATGTCGTCCTTCGTCGCCTCGCGCTTGTTGAGGCGGTGGGTGCAGTCGCTTTTCATGAAGACCGAGCAGCGCGTGGAGAGGGGGAGGGCCCTCGCGTCGGGCGAGATCCGCGCCACGTCGTCGAGGGTCATGTCCATGCGCGCGAGCTGTTGCTTGAAGAACTCCCCCGTGCCCGAGGCGCACTTGTTGCCGGAGAAGCTGCCTTGGATCGCGTGGCGCCCGTCGACGGCGTAGACCACGAGATCCTCGCCGCCCATGGCGACGACGGCGTCGACCTTCGCGCCGGTTTCCCGGAGGGCGGCCTCGACGCAGAGGGGCTCGATGGTGTTGTTGAGGGCGAAGAGCCCGCGCCCCTCGTTGCCGGTGACGAGGGCGGGGATGCCGACCGGCGCGTCCCGGCCTTCGAAGGCCCGGGCGAGGGCCGAGGGGAAATCGCCCTCGTGGGGCAGGACGGCGCTCCAGGCCGGGGTTCCGCCGTCGACGAGGACGATCTTCAGCGAGGATGATCCGACGTTGATGCCGAGCGTTTTCACGATTCGTGGCTCCCGCGCGTCCCGTCCTTCGGATGGTCTTCGCCGCGGGACGCTTGGCCCGGCATCCTAGCATCCCCGCCGCGGGAAGTAAACGAGAAAAACCCTCATCCATTCCGGCGGGGGAGGGCCCGCCGCGTTGACCGGAGGGGCGCCGGGGACCTATTATATCGACATGGATTCGCAACGCCGCGCGGCCCGCGCCATCGGGCGCGAGGAGCTCCTGGGCCTCCTCCGGAAGTCCGAACTCCTTTCCGGGCTCCTCGACGACGACCTCGACTACGCGGCGGAGAGCTCCGAGTGCTTCGCCTTGGGCTCCGGCGAGGTGCTCTTCTCGCCGGGCGAGCGGGCCAAACGCTTTTACCTCGTGCGCTCGGGCGAGGTGGGCGCCTTCAAGCCCGAGGAGCCGCGCCACGAGCTGGCCCGTTTCGTGGCGGGCGACGCGATCGCCGACTTCGACTTCGCGGCCGGCGCCGTCCTCGACGCGGAGGCGCGCGTCATGGCCGACGCGGAGCTCGTCGCCTTTCCCCGCCGCGGCCTCGGCATGCAGGATCTCGCGCGGGAAAAGCCCGACGCGGCGGCGCGCATCCACCTCCGGGCGCTGTCCATGATCTCGAAGCGCCTCCGCTCCACCCAGCGCCTCATCTCCGAGAACTCGCCCTGGGTGCGGGAACTCCGGCGGCAGATCTACACCGACGCCTCCACCGGCCTCTGGTCCCGCACCTTCCTCGACGAGGAGCTGCCGCGCTCCCTCGAGCCGCCGACGGCCATCGTCCTCGTCAAGCCCGACCGTTTCAAGGAGCTGAACGACGCCCACGGCCACGGCGCGGGCGACCAGGCCATGGCCATCCTCTCCGGCATCCTCGTCGCGGAGACGGAAGCCCTGGGGCGCGGCTGGGCGGTGCGCCTGCGCTCCAACGAGACGGCCCTCGTCGTGCCGCGCTGCGACATGGCCGAGGCCACGGCGGTCGCGCGCCGCCTCGCGGCCGCGGTGGCGGGCATCGAGGTGCCCGCGGCGGCGGGTTCGGGCTTCGCCTTCACGGCCAGCGTCGCCATCGCCGTCTGGCCGGAGGACGGCGCCGAGTGGCGCCGTCTCGTCGACGGGGCCTACGGCGTCCTCACCAAGGCCTGGCGCGACGGCGGCGCGCGCATGTACCGCTTGAAGCCCCACGCGGGAGCCAAGCCATGAGCCACGTCGCCGACTTTCTCGCCGGCCTGCCCCTGTTCGAAGGGATGAGCGGCCTCGAGGTCGCCGCGGTCGCCGCCTTCCTCGAGTCGCGCCGCTTCGCCGCGGGCGAGACCGTCTTCCGCGAGGGAGAGACCGGCTCGGAGCTCTACATCGTCCGTTCGGGGCACATCGGCTCCTACGTCACCCTTCCCGACGGCAGCCGCCGCGAGGTCTACGACTTCGGCCCCGGCCTCCTCTTCGGCGAGATGGCCATCATCGAAAGCGAACCCCGTTCCGCGACCTGTTACGCCCGCGAGGCCTCCGAGCTCCTCGTCCTCGAGGGCCTCGACTTCTACCGCCTCGTCTGGGAGCATCCGGTGATCGGCGTCAAGCTCCTCGCCTCCATCGCCCGCGTCATGGTGGCTTGGCTGGACGAAGCCTCGAGCTTCCTCGGCGGCCTCGTGCGCTGGGGCGAGACCGCGCGGAGGCGCGCTATCACCGACGACCTGTCGGGGCTTTTCAACCGGCGCTTCCTCGAGGAGACGATGCGCACCCGCTTCGCGAGCGGCGCGGGTTCGCGGCCCCGCGGCGCCCTCCTCATGCTCGACATCGACCGCTTCCGCGACATCAACGCCGTCTACGGGCCCCTGGCGGGCGACGCCGTCATCTCGACGGCGGGCGCGGCCTTCGGCGGCCTCCTCCAGGGCGAGGAGATCGCCGCCCGGCTCTCCGGCGACGAGTTCGCCTTCTTCCTGCCGGGCGGGGAGGCCGGGCGCGCCCGCGAGCTCGCCGAGGCCATCCGCGCGCAGGCCGAGTCCCTCTATCTCGAGTTCCGTCCGGGAGCGAACGCCGCCACCGAGCGCGTTTCCATCACGGTGAGCATCGGCGTAGCCCTGGCGCCCGAAAACGCCGCGACGCCCGACGAGCTCGTCGCCGCCGCCGACAAGGCCCTGTACCGGGCCAAGGAAGGCGGGAGGAACCGCGTCGCCCTGGCGGCCGGCCAGGATGCCTGACATGACCGACCTGACCAAAAGCAAGAACCGCGGCGTCCAATCCCCGGTCCTCCCCGAAAAATTCGCCTACCGGATGTTCTTTTTCTCCCTGACCTTGACGATCGTCGTCTGTTTCGCGGCGGTCTTCATGGGCATCGGCATCCGCAACACGGCCCTGCTGCGCGAGACGGTCCTCGAGCGCGGAAGATCCCTCTTTGCCGAGATCGTCCTGACGCGGCGCTGGGCGGCCCGCTACGGCGGCGTCTACGTGAGGAAGGGCCCCGGGGTCGAGTCCAATCCCTGGCTCGAGCACCCCGATCTCGAGGCCGCCGACGGCGGTCTGCTCACGCTCCGCAATCCCGCGCTCATCACCAGGGAAATTTCGGAAATAGCCGCCGAAGCGGGCGGCTTTCGTTTCCACATCACGAGCCTCAAGCCCCTCAATCCCGGAAACGCCCCCGACGACTTCGAGGCGCGGTCCCTCCGCGCCTTCGAGCGGGGCAAGGACGAGGTCTGGGAGACCCTCGAGGGAGGGGGCGGCAAGGAATTCCGCTACATGGGCGCCCTTCGGACGGAACAGTCCTGCCTGGCCTGCCACGCGAAACAGGGCTACGCCGTCGGCGACATCCGCGGAGGCATCTCCGTTTCCTTTTCGATCGATTCGGTGGAAGGCGAAATCCGCCGAAACGCGGGCATCATCGTCGCCGCGGCGGTCATCATCTCCCTCGGCATTCTCGGTATCGTTTACGGCTTCGTCTCCCGGCTCCGCCGCAATCTCGACGCGGCGAGGGCGGAGTTGAAACGCGCGGCCCTCACCGACGCCCTGACCGGCCTCGCCAACCGACGCCACGCGATGGAGCGGCTCGACATCGAAATCCACAAGGCGCTGAGGACCGGCGCTCCCCTCTCCCTGGCGATCATGGACGCGGATGATTTCAAGAAGCTGAACGACCAGGAGGGACACCTCCGCGGAGACGCGGCCCTGAAGGCGATCGCCACGGCCATCCTGAGAGGCGCGCGACCTTACGACATAACCGCGCGCTACGGCGGCGAGGAATTCCTCATCGTACTGCCCGGGGCGGGAGGGAGCGCGGCGCTGTCGGCCTGCGAGCGCATCCGCGAAGCCGTCGCCAAGGAGACCGCGGCCGCCAATCCCGGAGGCCGCGTCGTGACGGTCAGCGTCGGCATCGCGACGCTGGCCGCGGCCGCTGGCGCCGACCGGATGGATCCAGCCGGTTTCGCCGAGGATCTCCTTGGCCGCGCCGACAAGGCCCTGTATCGAGCCAAGGACGCGGGCAAGAACCGTTGCGCACTCGGCTAGGAAGACGCCGTATCCTCAGGCCGGCTCCGCCGCGGCCGTCCGCCTGAGGGACTTCGCGAAGGCGCCGACCCGTTCCAGCGCCCGGCGCGCCTCCGGCACGAAGCCGGCGGCGAAGTGCCACTCGTGCTGCATGCCCTCCCACACCTCGAGCTCCACCGCGACCCCGGCCGCCTTGGCCTTGGCGGCGAAGCGCTCGGCGTCCGAGAGGAGGACCTCCTCCGAGCCCACCTGGATGAGGAGGGGCGGGAGGCCGTGGAGCTCGGCGTGGAGGGGCGAGACGAGGGGCGAGGCGGGATCGGCGCCGCGGAGATAGATCTCGACGCTGCGCTCGACCTTGCGCCGTTCCAGGATGACGTCGCGCTCCGCGCGGCTCGTCCAGGATTCCCCGGCGAGGGTCAGGTCCGTGCAGGGCGAAAGACAAACGGCGCCGGCGGGCAGGGGCGCCCCCTCGTCGCGGAGCGCGAGCAAGAGATTCAGGACCAGGGTTCCGCCGGCCGAATCGCCGAGGAGGACGATCCGCTCCGGCGGCGTCCCCCCCGCGAGGAGCCAGCGATAGGCGGTCATCGCGTCCTCGGGGGCGGCGGGGAAGGGATGCTCGGGTGCCAGGCGGTAGTCCACGACGAGGACGCGCGAGCGCGCGGCGGCGGCGACGTCGGCCGCCACCGGGCGATGGACGGCCGGCGAACCGGAGTTGAAGGAACCGCCGTGGAGGAAGAGGATCGTCTGCCCCGCGGCCTCGGCCGCGTCGACCGGGCGCGGACGGACCCACTCGGCCGGGACGCCGCCCGAGTCGACCGCCTCGCGGTCCGCGGAGACCCGGAGCCCGAGGGCGCGGGACAGGGCCTGGAGCTCGGCCCGTTCGCGCGCCACGTCGAGGCCTCCGGCCGGCTCGGGGCTGAGCCCGCGCTTCAGCCTGAGGCAACCGGTGATTATCCTGCTCTGGACGCTCGGCATGGAGTCCCCCACGGGGGAATATAGCGCGCCCCGGCGGGTTTCGTTAAGGAGCCGTTTCGGAGCGGTCGGCTTCGGCGCCCCCGGGCCCGGCGCGCCTGGTTTCCTCATCCATGATCGCGGCGTAGGCCGCCTCGTCGATGGGATAGCGCTCGACGACGAGGATGCCGAGGAGGAGGACCGCCGCCGGAATGGGGCCGAGGAGGAGCCTGATGGCCAGGATGGAACCCGGTCCCTGGGCCGCGTCGGGCACGTAGCCCGCGATGCCCAGGATGAGGCCGGAGAGGACGGTGGCGAGGGACACGCCGAGCTTGGAGGTGAAGGTCCACATGCCGTAGAAGGCGCCTTCCTTGCGCTTGCCCGTCCTGGCCGCGTCGAGCTCGATGGCGTCGGGCAGCATCGCGAAGGGCGGCACGTAGCCGAAGCCGATGCCGACGCCGGCGAAGACCATCACGGCCAGGGTGAATCGGGGGCCGAGCCGGTGGCCCAGGAAGAAGATCGCCATGCAGGAGACGGCGATCACGAGCAGGGCGAACTGGTAGGTCCGCTTCTTGCCGAAGCGCTTGGCGGCGAGCACCGAGAGGGGCACGCAGGCCATGGCGGTGACGAGGAGGAGGATCATCGCGAGGGTGGTCATCGACTCGGCGCCGTACACGTACTTGAAGTAGTAGACGAGGATGCCCTGGACGAAGGTGATGCCCGTCAGGTTGCAGGCGTAGACCGCGAGGAGGATCACGTAGGGGCGGTTCTTGAAGACGGCGAGGAAGGTCGGGAAGAAGCGCTCGGTCGGCGCCTCCTCCGACGCGTTGGCCGGCTCCCTGACCGAGAGGAAGGTGATTAGGATGGTCGAGGCCATCACCGCGCCCATGACGAGGCCGACCGCGGAGAAGCCGGCGCGCTTGTCCCCGCCGAAGAGCCCGACGATGGGCTGGACGGCCGCGGCGCCCAGGATGGTGCCCACGACGGCGAAGCCGAAGCGGAAGCCGTTCAGCGAGGTGCGCTCGTGGTAGTCCTTCGTGAGCTCGGGCGTGAGGGCGCCGTAGGGGATGTTGACGATCGTGTAGGCCGTGTTGAGCGCGCAGAGGGCGATCGCCGCCCAGACGGCGCCGCCCAAGGTGGACCTGAAGGGCGGCGCGGAGAAGAACCACCACATCGCGAGGAGGAGGGGGAGGGCGCCGAAGAGGAAGTAGGGCCGCCGCCGGCCCCAGCGGCTCTTCGTGCGGTCGGAGATGAAGCCCATCATCGGATCGGTGACGGCGTCCCAGATCTTGCCGACCATGACGGCCGCGCCCGCGGCGGCGGCGGCGAGGCCGGCCGTGTCGGTGAGGTAGTTGAGCGACCAGAAGCCCATCGCGGTGAAGAAGAGGTTGCCCCCGAGATCGCCGATTCCGAAGCCGAGTTTCGTGCGGAGGGAGAGCTTGCCGCTCCGCTCCTTCGCGCCGTCGACAAGGTCACGCATGCGATTGCTCCTCGATGCAGGAAAGATAGGCGGCCTCGAGATCGGCCGTCGCGCGGGCCGCGGCGGCCCGCTTGTCCGCGGCGTGTTCGCCGAGCCGGGCGCCGAGGTCGATGGGCGGGGCGACGACGATCGTCGCCGCCTTGGCCAGCGGATTGGGCCGGTGCGAGATGTCGCCGCCGACGAGCCTCATGGCGAGGTCGCCGAGGCTCGAGGCCGTCTCGACGAGGCGGCCCAGGGATGGATCCTCGCCGAGGTAGGCTTCGTCGAGATAGTGGAAGAGGTCGACGAGCTCCATGTGGCGCATCGCGTACCAGGCCTCGCCGGCGAGGCGGTCGGCGAGGCGCCGCTCGAGGGGCGAGCCTTCGCCGACGCCGCCTTCGGGGTAGATGCGGTCCCATCCGGCCTGCCTGATCCGATAGACGCGCGCGATGCGGTCGCCGGCGGGATCGGCGGCGAGGCCGAGCATCGCCTCGCCGCGGCGGAGGGCTTCCTCGAGGAGTGCCGCGCGGCGTTCCTCCCGGCTCGAGGCGGCCGCCGGCTCGAGGCCGTAGTAGCCTTCGGCCAGGCTCAACAGCCGCGCGTCGAGGCGGCGGAGCCGGGCGGCCAGGGCGCCGCGCCGCGAGGCGCCGCCGTCGGCCGGCGGCGGCGGCTTGTAGGCCAGGCTGCCGGGGTCGCCGCAACAGGCGGTCGTCTTGACCCGCGGGGCCATGCCGGGAGCCGCGGGGTCGCGGGGGATGCCGCAGTCCGACTCAAGGCGGCCGACGAAGGCCTCGAGCTCGGTCAGGTCGGTCTCGTCGTAGCGGTTGTGCACCGACAGCGGCAGGACGAGGACCCGCTCCGGCCTGCCCGCGGCGGCGAGCTCCCCGGCGCACCAGAAGGCGAGCCGCGCCGTGCCCTGCTCGAGCCGGGGCACCGTCTCGCTGCGGTAGGACACCTGACCCTCGGGCGCGAGGGCCAGGGGATGCTTCCCGTCGAGGAGCTCCCGCCGGATCTTCCTGAGGCTCGCCCCGGCGTATTTGGCGTGGTACACGGGCAGGGCTCCCATCCGGGGGAGGAGCCAGCGGACGAGGGGCCCGCTCCAGAGCGGCACCTCGTAGCCGTGGACGAAGGTCGCGTGGCTCCGCGCCGGGAGCGGCCGGCCGAGTTCGCGCGCCAGGCGGGGCAGGGCGCGGTCAAAGGCCAGGGTAAAGAGC
>DAINBW010000038.1:0-11379 GCA_036732745.1 Spirochaetales bacterium
GGCCACGCAGAGCCGCGTCTCGGGGGCAAGTGTGGCCAGGCAGTCGGCCAGGAGGCGGTCGTTGCGGTAGGGCGTCTCGATGAAGAGCCGGGTCGCCCCGTCGGCGGCGACGCCCCGGTCGATGGCGGCCAGCGCCGCCCGGCGAGCCGCCGGTTCCTGGGGCAGGTAGCCGAGGAAGCTGAAGCGTTGGCCGTCGAGGCCCGAGGCCGAGAGGGCCATGATCAGCGAGGAGGGCCCGACCAGGGGCACCACGCGGACGCCGCGGTCGTGCGCGAGCGAGGCCAGGGCACTGCCGGGATCGGCGACGCAGGGCAGCCCCGCCTCGGAGAGGAGCCCGAGGTCCTCCCCGGCCAGGGCCGGAGCGAGGAGGCGGGGCAGCTCCTCCCGCGGTGTGTGCTCGTCCAGCCGCTCGAGGGTCACGGCCGCCAGGCTTTCGCGGTCCATGAGGCTCGAAAGAAGGCGCCAGGCGGCCTTGTCCCCCTCCACGACAAAACGGCGAAGCGAGCGGATCCGCGCCACGGCCACCGCCGGCAACATGGCCTCGGCCGTGGAGCCCGAGTCGGTCGTCGGGGCGAGCAGGTTCGGGACCAGATAGAGCGTGCCCTTGGGGCTTTCCATGGCGTTACCTCGAGAGAAGATCGAGGGCCCCGTCGACCAGGGTCCCGAATTGCTGTTTGAGCCCGGCGGGCAGGGCGGCGGCGGCTTCCCGATATTCGCCGGAAAAGCCCCTTCGTTCCTTGGCGTTGAGCGGCAAGCGCCGGCCCAGGATCCTCGCCTCCACCTCGCGGAGGCGGAGGGATCGCTCGCCGGCGAAGGCCAGGCGGAATTCCGAGAGGATGCCCTTTTCGGCGCGGGCGGCCAGCGCGAAGACGGCCGTCTCGACAGCCGGGTAGTCGTGGAGGCCCACCTTGCGGATGGCTATCGCGTCCCAGCGCTCGAGGGGTATGCGCACCCGGGAGAGGAGGGCGCCCGCGGGCGGGGAGGGAAGTCCCTCCGCGTCCGCGATGCGGTTGACGTTCACCCAGTGCGAGCCCGAGGCGTCGCGGAATTCCGCGAGGGCGTCCAGGCAGGCCAAGGCCGGCCAGGAATCCATGAAGCGGCTTCTCGTCGCCAGGTTGCCGCCCAGGGTGGCCAGGTTGCGGATCGCCGGCGTGGCTACGCCGCGGAGCGCGACGGCGAGCAGCTCAGGCACCGCGTTTTCCCGGAGTTCCAGGATCTCGGTCAGCGTGACCGCCGCGCCTATCTCGACGAAGCGCTCGGTCAGCGCGACCTGCCTAAGCTCGGGCACCGCGCCGAGGGAAATGATCTCGGGCGGCAGGCGGATAAAGCGGCCCGCCTGCTCGCGGAGGAGCTCCGTTCCCCCGGCATAGAAAGCCGCCTCGGGAAGGCGGCGCCGGAGTTCCAGGACTTCCGCGAGGCTCGCGGGCGCGTGGATCTCACTGACTCGCACGACGGTACCGCCTTCCCTCGCGGCGCTCGGCCGCGGCCTGTACGCCCCGCACGAGCGTTTCGGGATCCGTGCAGCGGCAGGGAACCTCGGCCATCTCCGCCAGGATCTCTTCCTTTGTCGGACGTGAAGATCTTTCGACGACGGCGGCGGCGGCGAGGATCTTGCCCTTGTCGCAGAAGCCGCAGCATTCGACGCCGGCCTCCGCGAAACCGGCGGCTATGTCGGCGTATTCGTCGGTCTGCGCGAAGCCTTCGTAGGTCACGATCTCGCGGCCGCGGGCCTTGAAGGCCGGCAAGAGGCAGGAGGGCGCGAGCCGGCCGTCCATGAGGACAAGGCACTTGCCGCAGGCGCCGCGCCGGCAATCGGCGTGCACACCGTTGAGGCCGAAGCGCTCGCGCAACAGGTCGACGAGCCGGTCGGCGGAGGTCGCGTTCATGGAGACATCTTCGCCGTTCAGGATAAAGTGGATGGTCATGTTTCCTCCCAGTCCGCGAGCGCCTCGGGACCGACGGGCAGGCTCTGGAAGTTCGCGCCGGCCGCCTGGGCGACGGCCGCCATGAAGGCGGCGGGCACGGTGTCGTTCGGAAGCTCGCCCAGGCCCTTGGCGGGGGCGCGGCGGTCCGCCTCGAGGATCTCGACGTGGATCGGCGGCAGTTCGCCGGGCGGGAGGATGCCGTAGCGGAAGTATTCCGCGCCGATCGTGCCGTCGGCCGCGAACTCGAGGCCTTCGCGCAGGGAGGCGCTAAGGGCGGTGGCTGCCCCCGATCGGAGGGCGGCGCGCGCCCGCGCCGGCGCCACGATCCGGCCGCCGTCGGCGCAGAGCCAGAGCCCGAGCGGTTTCGGCTCGAGCGTCCAGGGATCGAGCTCCACCTCGACGATCGCGCCGCCCCAGGCGGCGGTTTCGAAGATGGAGCCCTCTATCCGGCCGCCGTCCCAGCGCAGGGGCTTGGCGATGCGGTACACCGCCTTGGCCGAGATCGGCAGGGGATCGCGGAAGCGGCGCTTCTGGATGGCCACGCAGGCGCGCTCGACGAGCTTGTTGACGACGGTAAGGCCCCGGGAAAGGGTGACCGGACCCGAGTTGGGGGAAAGGTCGGTGTCGGGCGGGGCGACGGAAACCTCCTCCAGGGGCACGCCCAAGAGCTCGGAGGCGCTGCGCCGCCACAGGTCGATCATCGTGCCCGAGCAGGCGGCGGCGCTCGTCTTCAGGCTGAGGCGGAGCTCCTTGTCGAGCGTCGCCTCCACCGAATAGGAGTTGGGCGCGCCGCCCGAAAGGAAGGCCCCGGCGCCCTGGTAGGCGAAGGCGAAGCCGATGCCGCGCAAGGGGCCGTCGGCGCGGCCGGAGCGACGCTTGCGCACGAGCTCGTAGCAGGCCCACTTCCGGCCGAAATCGCTCGCCTTGCCGAGCCGTTCGGCGATCTCCTCGTAGGGCGGCTCCTCCTTGAGCGGGTCGCCGGTGACGAGGCTCGAGCCCTTCCGGAGCACGTTGCGCGATTTCCAGGAGACGGGATCCTGTCCGGCGGCGGAGGCCAAGCGGGCCGCCTCGGATTCGAGGGCGAAGAAGGAGGGCGCGGCGCCGAGCCCGGCGAAGGCGCCGAGGGGAGGGGTGTTCGTCGTCACGGCGTAGCCCTCGATGCGCACGTTGGGGCAGGAGTAGGCGCCCGTCGCGGCGACGCAGGCCTGGGAGAGCATCTCCTCCGCGAGAGGGCCGGAGGCGCCGACGTTGAGGGAAATGCGGAAGTCGAGGGCGGTCAGGCGGCCGGTCGCGTCCAGGCCGGTGCGGAGGCTCACCGAGCTCCGGGCGCGCTTGGGTGTGTAGCGGAAGTCCTCTTCGCGGCCGAGGAGGATGCGCGCGGGCTTCTTGCAGAGGAGGGCGGCTAGGGCCGCGTGGCAGGCCAGGAGACTGGGGTACCAAAGCTTGCCGTCGAGGTGGATCCCGAGCCGCGTCGGCCGAACCACGACGTCCTCGCCCGCGCCTCCGAGGACGAGGGCGACGGAGTCGCGCACGTGGTAGGGCCACTGGGTCGCGCACCAGATGGCCATCTTGTCGTAGTCGAAGGAGGCCAGGGCGCCTTGCGGCTCGCTGTAGAGGTGCTCGAGCGCGCCGGAGTCGTACTCGCCCTCCAGGACCTTGTCCGCGATGGAAAAGGCCAACTCCGGATCGCCGATGACGGCGACCCGCTTGGCCACGACCTGCTCGGAGGCGAAGCTCTTCCAGGCGAAGGTGCCTTCCTCCTCCTCGACGAGGACCTGAGTCGACTCGGCGAGGTCGCCGAGCGTCGACAGGTCGGGGCCGGCGAGGAGGGCGACGGGCTCGCCGACGTAGGAGACGCGCTCAGCCGCCAGGACGGGCAGTTCGGCGCCGAAGGAGAGGATGCGGTTCTCACCGGGGATGTCGGCGGGAAGGATGAGGCGGTAGCCCTTGGGCAAGGTCGGCGCCTTTACGGAGACAAGGCGCCCGCAGGCCGCGGGGGAACGGATGGTCTGGACGTGGACCATTCCCGGATGGGAGAGGTCACCGAGGATGAGTTCCCTGGCCGGGAGGCCGGCGGCGCCCGGGGCGGGACCGGCTGCGGCTTCGCCGCGGGGGGCCACGGCCTTAGGCCTTGAATCCCGCCGCCGTCTCCAGGACGGCCGCGGCTACGCGCTCCACCTGCCCGGTGCTCATGCCCTGCCAGATCGGCAGGGAGAGGGTCCGGAGGTATTTCGCGTAGGCCTCGGGGAAGCTCGAGGGCTCAAGGCCGTAGCGCTTCGCGAAGTAGGGCATGAGGTGGAGGGGGATGAAGTGCATGGAGGCGCCGACGCCGGCGGCCTGGAGCCGCTCGAAGAACTCGTCGCGCCGCGCGGCCAGGGGGCCGCGGAGACGCAGGGAATAGAGGTGCCAGGAGTGCGCGGGATGGCGGGGCGGCGTCTCGAGGAGGGTGGAGCCGCCGAAGGCCTCGTCGTAGGCCCGGGCTATGGCGCGGCGCTCCTCCAGGAAGCGGTCGGCCTTCTTGAGCTGCTCGCGGCCGATGGCGGAGAGGAGGTCGGGCAGGTTGTACTTGAAGCCCGCCTCGGCCACCTCGTAATACCAGGAGGCCGTCTTGGAGGTGTAGCGGTCAAAGGCGTCGCGGTCAAAGCCGTGGGAACGCATCGTCGCCATGCGCTTGGCGAGGGCGGGATCCTCGGTGACGACCATGCCGCCTTCGCCCGTCGTGATGGTCTTGGTCGCGTAGAAGGAATAGACGCCGATCGCGCCCAAGGTGCCGGCGAGCGGATCGCGGTCGCCGCGGCGGAGCGCCGCCGGAAGGCTGCCCGCCGGGAAGCGGCTCGGAAAGGCGTGGGCGGCGTCCTCCACGAGGGGGATCCCGCGCCGGCCGCAGAGTTCGAGCAGTTCGGCCATGCGGCAGGGCAGGCCGCCGATATGGACGGCGATGACCGCCTTGACGCGCGGCTCCTTGGCCAGGATCGCCTCGAGCTTCCCAGGATCGAGGTTGTAGTCCTCCGCGGAGATGTCGCAGAAAAGCACCTCGGCGCCGAGGTGCCGGGCTACCGCCGCGCTGGAGGTGAAGGTGTAGGGGCTCGTGACGACGAGGTCGCCCGGGCCGACGCCAAGGGCCTCCAGCGCGAGATGGAGGCCGCTCGTCGCCGAATTGACCGCCAGGGCGCGGGAGGAGCCGACATAGGCGGCGAACTCCTCCTCGAAGGCCTTGGTCACCTTGCCCGTCGTCAGCCAGCCGGAACGCATGACGGCGAGGACCGCCTCTTCCTCCTCGGGACCGAGCGAGGGACGCGCGAAGGGGACGAAATCAGTACTCGGGTTCATGGTCCGGAACGATAAGGCCGGGAACGGATTTTTTCAAGACCGCGCGGAGCTTCCGGCGGTTCCTGAAGAGCTTTTCGGCGCCGGGCGTGAGCCGGCAGATCGGCTCGATTTCCGCCATGACGGCGGCGATGGGGTAGGGCGCGCCCTTGCGGATCAGGCGGTTGACGCGCGGATAGTCCGTGGCGGCGAGCTCCTCGTCGGGGGCGTGGAGCCGTTCCTCCACCTTTTCCCCGGGCCGGAGGCCGACGTACTCGATCCTGATGTCCCTTCCCGGCTCGTAACCGTAGAAGCGGATCATCTGCTCCGCGAGGTCGCGGATCCGCACGGGTTCGCCCATGTCGAGGAGGTAGAGCTCCCCGCCCTGGCCGACGCCGCCGGTCTTGAGGACGAGGGAACAGGCTTCCGGAATGGTCATGAAGTAGCGGCTCGTTTCCGGGTGGGTCACGGTGACGGGGCCGCCCTGCTCGATCTGTTTCTTGAAGAGGGGCACGATGGAGCCGCGCGAGCCGAGGACGTTGCCGAAGCGGACGACCATGAACTGGACGCCGGGAGCCGCGCGGCCGGCCGCGTCCTCGACGATGCGCTCCGCCAGGAACTTGGAGGCGCCGTACACCGAGGCGGGTTCGACCGCCTTGTCCGTGGAGATGAGGACGAGGCGCTTGACGCCCGCCGACAGCGCGGCCTCGACGAGGTTCCGGGTGCCGAGGACGTTGTTCTCCACGGCCGCCACGGGATTCTCCTCCATCATCGGGACGTGCTTGTAGGCGGCGGCGTGGAAGATCGCGTCGGCCTTGAGACGCTCCAGGACGAAGCGGACGTAGTCCGGGTCCTTGAGCTCCCCGATCAGGGGCACGATGGCCGTGCGCTCGCCCACGCCCTCCGCCTGGAGGAGCCTGAGTTCGCGGTCGATCTGGTAGATGGAATTCTCGCCGTGGCCGAAGAGGTAGAGGCGGGCCACGCCGGCGGAGAGGAGCTGGCGGGCGAGTTCGGAGCCGATGGAGCCGCCGGCGCCGGTGATGAGGACGCGCTTGCCGCGGAGGTAGGCCAGGCTTTCCTTGAGGCCGATGGCCACGGGATTGCGGCCCAGGAAGTCCTGGGGGTCGATCTCCCGGGCCTGCACGAGGTGGGCGTCGCCCTCGACGATCTGCGCTATGCCGGGAACGATGCGTATGCGGGCGAAGCCCGCGCGCTTCAGCGTGAAATAGAGCTCCCGGAGGAGCTCGCGCGGGGCGCTCGGCATCGCGATGATGGCCTCGTCCGCGGGCGTGCGCGCCAGGAGCTTGGCCACGTCGCGGATGGGCCCGAGGACGGGGAAGCCCTCGATCTTGCCGCCGATCTTGGCCGGATCGTCGTCCAGGAAGGCGACGATCTCGCCTATCACGCCCTTGGCGACGATTTCCCGCGCTATGGCGCGGCCGGCGAAGCCGGCGCCGATGATATAGATCCGCGCGATTTCGCGCTCATGGTTCGTCATGGGAAGCGCAGCCTCCTTGGCCGACCTTCCGGACCTCCTCGAAGCCGAAGTCTATCGCGAAGCTGTCCTCGTAGAGGTCGAGCCGGATGCGCGCCCTTCCCTTGCGGCGGTCCACCTTCTCGATCCTGCCCTCGAGTCCCTTCATCGCGCCTTCGATCACGACGATGCGGTCCTTCTCGTCGAAGGTCACCTTCGATATATCGGCGCGTTTCCCGAAGGATATGAAGTGCTGGAGGAGGGCGCGGTCCTTTTCCCCGAGGGGCTTCGGCTTTTCCCCGTCCGTCAGGATGCGGCAGAAGCCGGCGACGTGCCGGAAATCCCAGCGCGCCTCGTCGTCGAAGTCCTCGATCTCGAGGAAGATGTAGCCCGGGAAAACGGGGAGATCCTTGCGCTGGGTCTTGCCGAGGCGCCTGATGAGGAGGCTCCGCTTGGGCACGAAGAGGCGCCCGTGCCTCGCGGCGGGGGAAACGGAGGCGCGGCGGAGGAATTCGTCCTCGTCGTTGGTCTTGACCTGGATGACGTAATATTCCATAGGTATTTTCCTCCCGCGGCCGACCGGAAGCCGCCGGATCGGGCCTACCATAGCACGGGTGCGCGGCCTGCGCAATCCGCGCAGGCCCTTCTCGCCTTGACAGCGGAAGGCGGCGGCGTTTATTGTTCCCTTCTATGAAACGCAGATTGGTCACCTCCGCCCTTCCATACGTCAACAACGTCCCCCACCTCGGCAACCTCATCCAGGTCCTTTCAGCCGACGTCTTCGCCCGGTTTTGCCGCCTCCGCGGCTACGATACCCTCTACGTCTGCGGCACGGACGAGTACGGCACCGCGACCGAGACCAAGGCCCTGGAGGAGGGGGTGACCCCGCGGGAGCTCTGCGACCGCTTCCACGCCGTCCACAAGGACATCTACGCCTGGTTCGGCATCGCCTTCGACAAGTTCGGCCGCACCTCGACGCCCCGCCAGACCGAGATCGTGCAGTCGATCTTCAAGGATCTCGACGCCGCCGGCTACGTCAAGGAAGAGACCATCGAGCAGCTCTTCTGCGAACGCTGCGACCGCTTCCTGGCCGACCGCTTCGTCAAGGGCACCTGCCCCGCCTGCGGCTACGACGGCGCCCGCGGCGACCAGTGCGAAAGCTGCGGCAAGCTCCTCGACCCCACGGAGCTCAAGGAACCCAAGTGCTCGACCTGCGGCGCCACGCCCAAGCCCCGCAAGACCACCCATCTCTACATAGACCTCCCCGCGATCAAGCCCAAGCTGGAGGCCTGGATGAAGGAGGCCTCGGTCAAGGGCTTCTGGGCCAACAACGCCATCCAGATGACCCAGGCCTGGATCCGCGACGGCCTCAAGCCCCGCGCCATCACGCGCGACCTCAAGTGGGGCATACCCGTGCCCAAGCCCGGCTTCGAGGACAAGGTCTTCTACGTCTGGTTCGACGCTCCCATCGGCTACGTCTCCATCTCGGCCTGCGCCGGCGACGAGCGGGGCTTCGACTGGAAGTCCTGGTGGAAGAATCCCGCCGAGGTCGACCTCTTCCAGTTCATCGGCAAGGACAACATCCCCTTCCACACGGTCATCTTCCCCTCGAGCCTCCTCGGCTCCGGCGGCGACTGGACCATGCTCCACCACATGTCCTCCACGGAGTACCTCAACTACGAGGCCGGCAAGTTCTCCAAGTCCAAGGGCATCGGCGTCTTCGGCACCGACGCCGTGGAGTCGGGCATCCCCGCCGACGTGTGGCGCTTCTACATCTTCTGGAACCGCCCCGAGCGGGCCGACTACACCTTCACCTGGAGCGATTTCCAGGAGAAGGTGAACGGCGAGCTCATCGGCAACCTCGGCAACCTCGCGAACCGCACCCTGACCTTCGTCGCGCGCTACTACGACGGGCTCATCCCCGAGGGCGCGCCGGACGAGGCCTTCTGGGCCAAGGCGCGCGAGATCGAGGCGGGCATCGCCGCCAAGCTCGAGCGCGCGGAGCTCCGCGACGCCTTCCGCCAGGCCTTCGAGCTCGCGGACCTCGCCAACAAGCGCTTCCAGGACGGCGAGCCCTGGAAGACCAGGACGAGCGACCCCGCGGCCGCCGCCTCCCTGATCCGCGACCTCTGCTACGTGATCCGCGACCTCGCGGTCATCGTCCACCCCTATATGCCCCAGGCCGCCTCGCGCCTCGCCTCCTTCTTCGGGAAGAGCGTCGCCTCCGCCGCCGGGCAGGCCGGCCTCTCCTGGGCCGACCTCGGCAAGCTCGAAGGCCTCTCGCGCGTCGAGAAGCCGGAGGTCCTCTTCTCCAAGCTCGAGGACGAGCTCGTGGCCGCGTTGCGCGACCGCTATTCGGGTTCCCAGAAGGAACGCGCCGAGCGCGACGCCGCGTCCGCCGCGTCCGCCGCGTCCGCGCCGAAGGCCGAGGCGCCCAAGCCCGCCGCCCCCGCGCCCAAACCGGCGGTGGAGAAGCCCGCGCCGGAGCCCAAGCCCGTCCCCTACGAAGGGCTCCCCGTCGAGGAGCGCTTCGCCAAGCTCATCGACCTCCGCGTCGCCAAGATCGTCAAGATCGAGCGCCATCCCAAGGCCGACAAGCTCTACATCGAAACCCTGGACGACGGCTCCGGAACCGAACGCGTCATCGTCTCGGGCCTCGTGCCCTACTACAAGGAGGAGGAGCTCCTCGGCAAGAGCATCGTCCTCGTCAACAACCTGAAGCCCGCCAAGCTCCGCGGCACCGAGTCGCGCGGCATGCTCCTCGCCGCCTCGCGCAAGGTGGAGGCGGAGGGCCAAAGCGTCAAGGAGGCCTGCGAGGTCCTCGACGCGGGCGACGCCGCCCCGGGCACGCGCATCGTGCTCGAGGGCCAGGATCCCGCCCTTCCCGCCGAGGCGGAAATCGACGTGGACGCCTTCTTCTCCGTGCCCATCCGGGCGGAGGGCGGCGCGGCGATGGTCGGCGGCAAGCGCCTCCTCGCGGCCGGAAAGCCCTTCTCCCTGACCCTCGTCCCCGAGGGCGAGGTGGGCTGACCGCGGCCGGGCGGGGCGGCCCCGCGCGCGCGGCCATCGCGGCCGCGCCGGCGCGGGAACCCTTCCCGACCGCGCGATGCGCGACACCATGAACATCCTTCTGAAGCCGGCCGCGGACCGCGACCGCGACCGTTCGCCTTCCTTCCTCCAGTCGGGTTTCTGGGGCGCCTTCAAGGCCGAATTCGGCTGGAGGCCCCGGCATTTCATCCTCGAGGCGGAGGGCGTCTCGACGCCCCTCCTCGTCCTGGAGCGGCGTTTCGCCCGGCTCTTCTCCTTCGCCTACCTGCCCCACGGCCCCGCCCTCGAGGTCGAGGCGGGCGACCGGGCCGCCCTCCTGGCGGCGATCGCCGAGGCGCTGCGGCCCCTCCTGTCCCGGAACGCGCTGTTCGTCCGCTTCGATCCGCCCTGGTACCTCGCCGAGGCGGCCGCCGCCGCCGATCCGGACGAGGCGGCCGATGTGGTTTCGCCCAACGCTTCCGAGGGCGCCCCCGGCGCCGGCCCGCCCCGCGGCGGCCCCGAACGCCCCGCGGTCGGGGCCCCCTTGCGCCGCGCCGCCGCGGACGTCCAGCCGCCCGACACCGTCCTCCTCGGCCTCGAGCCTTCGGAGGCGGAGCTTTTGGCCGGGATGAAACCCAAGTGGCGCTACAACGTCCGGCTCGCGGAGAAAAAGGGCGTCGTCGTCGAGGAACGCCGCGGGGAGGCCGCGCTCGCGGCCCTGCCCGAGTTTTACCGGCTCTACGAGGCGACCTCGGAGCGCGACCGCATCGCGCTCCATCCCGAAGCCTATTACGCGCGGCTCTTTTCCCTGGCCGCGGAACGCGCGGCCGCCGGCGACGATCCCAGGCCCGACCTCCGGCTCTGGATCGCGCGGCACGAGGGCCAGGCCCTGGCCGCCATCGTGACCCTCTTCCGCGGCGGTGAGGCGGTCTACCTCTACGGGGCCTCCTCCAACGAAAAGCGCAACCTCATGCCCGCCTACGCCCTGCAATGGGCGGCGATCAAGGCCGCCAAGGCCGCCGGCTGTACGGTCTACGACTTTTACGGCATTCCGCCCCTCGACGATCCCAAACACCCGATGGCGGGCCTGTACCGCTTCAAGACGGGCTTCGGCGGCGAGATCGCCCATCGCGCCGGTTCCTGGGACTACGCCCTGCGGCCCGCGGTCTACGGCGCGTTCCGCGCCGCGGAAGGCCTGCGCCGCTGGTGGTTCAAGGATTTCCGGAAGCGCTTCGGCAGGCGCGGGGAGTAGGCCCGGCGAGCAGGCGCGTGGGGCCGGAGCGGAGGGCGGGGGCCGGTAGCGAGAGCGGGGGCCGGGAGCGAGGGCGGACTACTCCTCGCCGAAGACGAGGCCCTCGAAGACCTTGAGCTCGGCTCCCGGCCTGCGCCAGGCGCCGGGGTCGAGCCCGGCCTTCATCGCCAGGTGGTCGAGAAGGGTCTCGCGGTCCCAGCCCTGTTCGGGCGCGACCTGGGGCAGGAAGACCGCCGAGCGGCCCGCCGCCCGCAGGTGTACGCCGTGCCGCCCGACGACGATCTCCTCCGCCGACGCGACGCGCCGCATCGGCGCGAGCAGGGTGATTTCCACCTTGAGCCCGTCAAGTTCCTGCCGGCGCAGGGCCGGAAAGCGCGGATCCTGGAAGGCCGCGG
>DAINBW010000039.1:0-11307 GCA_036732745.1 Spirochaetales bacterium
GTCATCGGCCTCATGGGCATCGTGATGGACTTCGCGGTGGCCGGGACCCTGTTCTTCGCGCTGCGCAAGAGGCTGAATCCGCGGCTCCTCTTCGTCCCGATGTGGCTCGCCATCGCCTGCATCGGCGAGGGCATCGGCATGCTCGGAAACATCGCGGCCTACAACCAGCGCCCCCGCTACATCGAGGACGTGGCCCAGTTGTTTACCCTGGGCGTGCCGGCCGCGCCGGTTTCTGTCCTGTCGGTCGCGTTGGTCCTTGCGGGCATGTTCCTGATGACGGCCCTCACGCCGATGGCCGGCCTGCGGCGGACCGACAACTTTCTGCAAAGGATCGTCGCCTACTTCGCCTGCATGCCGCTGTATTTTGCCCTTTCGATCCTGTATCTCCGGCTGTTCGGCCGGTCCCGGCAGGACCTGGAAATGCGAACGATGCAGTTGGCGCTCGCCTCTGTCCTTGCCCTGGTGATGGCCGTGGCCCATCCCCTGGTCCAGGACCTGCTCAAGAAACGCGCCCGGTCCTTCCCCGAGGCGATGCCGGAACGGCGGGACCTGGTCGTGGTCCTCCTTTCCTGCCTTGCCCTGATGGCCGCGCTTTTCATCCTCTAGGCGGCGCGATCGCGGCGCCCGACTCACGCCCAAAGGAGCGATCATGGAACTGTTGTGCCTGGCGGCCAGCGACGACCTCGCGGAAATCGAAAGCGTTCGGGCCTTGCTCGAGGAGAGCGACATCCCCGTCATGGTGAAGAACGCCTACACCCAGAACCTCTTTGGCGGGCTCAAGCCCTTCAGCGGCCACGACCCGATAGCCGGTTCGATCCAGCTTTTCATCGACGAAAAGGACTACGACCGCGCGGTCGCGGCGCTGGAGGGGAGCGGCTTCCTGCCGCTGGAGGCCCCGGTCGAGCCCGTGGAGGGCGCCGACGCCGCAGACGCCGCGCCGGAGGGGAACGCCGAGGCCGCGCCGCCGGCCGTGGCCGCCGACGAGGACGAGGGCTTGGCCGAGGCCCGGCGGAAGCGGGACATCTATTTCGCCTATCTCCTCTCCGCCACCTCCTTCCTGGTGCTGCCCTATGTCCTCAACCTGGTCCTCTTGTATCGGATCGGCAAGGAGCGCCGGGCCATAGCCCGGATGCTCCTGGCCTTGAGCAGCATCCTCTGCGGCCTGGGCCTTTATTTCCGGTTCCGGAACGGCTTCTAGCCGGCGTGTCAACGCCGGTTTGATTTTGCCGGTTTGGGGGTGCGGACGTTTCACTGGACAACTAGACGGCAATTTATCATCGGCGATGACAGTCTGGGAGATATAAATTTTTGGGTTATTGACAGTCTGTCGATTGGCAACGTTTGTGAAAGAACCAAACGGATTCGCGGAGGTTGGCTATGGAGATCAAGGACATCCCCTTTCAGGTGCACGATTTGGAAAACGTTCTCCCCGAGGAGCATGCGGGGGAATCCGGAAAAGCCTTGTGGAAAACCATAAAGAAGGGAAATGTACGAATTCGAATTGTCGAATATTCTGCGGGGTATTTGGCTGACCACTGGTGCGAAAAGGGGCATGCGGTGTTTGTGCTGGAAGGCGAGTTTGAATCGGAGCTGAAGGATGGACGGAAGTTCAACCTCGGGAAAGGAATGTGCTATCTGGTCGCGGATAACGCTGAAGCGCATAGGTCCTATACGAAGAACGGCGTCAAGTTGTTGATTGTCGATTGAGTCGGGGGGCATAACCGGCGCGGGGTTCCCTGGCTTGATGGTGAGGCTTCCATCCGGTGGAGGATTTGCCGGCGCATGGAATAACTACCATGCGAGAAGGCCGACGTTATTGCGCGTTTTGGCTGCCAACACTTGGACGGCATGAGTCGCCGCGCGGGATCGGGCACCCGCGCGCGCCGCCTTGATCGCGGGCCGTTGTCGCGCGCGAGGGCGCCCGCGCCTGGCTTCTTTACGAGCGACAATGCCGTGCCTATGGATGTGTTCGGACGTTGTTGTTTGTGTGAATATTCCATGGAGGCCGCAAAACCAGGCGAAAGATCACTATCTTATTGAGGTGAGCTTCGCGGTGGATGGGACCGGGCGCTCGCAAGGAGTATGCCATGTCGCGGTTGCGGATCTCGGTTGGATCTTCCCTTGTTCGCATGGCTCTGCTGGTTCTCTTCCTGGCCTTCGGCATGGCCGGCTATGCCGCCGACCTCAAGATCGAGATCGCCGAGGCGCAGTGGGAGCTCAAGCCCGGCTTGCGGACGACCGTTTGGGCCTACGGGGGAAGGGTTCCCGGTACGCCCATCAGGGTGCGCCAGGGCGAACGGGTGAAAATCGAGGTCGTCAACCGCCTCCCTGAGGCCACGAACATCCACTGGCACGGCCTCGTCCTGCCCAACAACCAGGATGGTCCCTTTGTCGAGATCCGGCCCGGCGCATCCCACGTCTATGACTTCATCGCCGGGGCGAGCGGGACCTACTGGTATCACCCCCACCGCATGCCCGTCCTGCCGCAACTCGATCGCGGTCTTTACGCGCCGTTTATCGTAGAGGCACCGGAGGATGGCGCGTATTCCGGTGACCATACCTACGTCCTTGACGACTGGTTTCTCGACGTCCGCGGGAGGCGGCTGGAAGGTGTCGCGGCCGGGGACATGGAGCGCTACGGCAACGTCGAGACGGTCAACGGCAAGACCGAAGAGGCCATAGCCCCCTTGATCCTGCGCTCCGGGGAGCTCCACAAGCTTCGCTTCATCAACGCCTCCACGGCGGCGTTTCACACCATCGCGGTTTCCGGGCACACCTTCCGCGTCACCCATACCGACGGGCATGCCCTCGCGCAACCATACGACAGCGACAAGATAACCCTGGCTCCCGGGGAGAGGCTCGATGCGGAGCTCTTTGCCGCGGGCAAGGAGGGCCAGCGCTTTGAAATGGCAAGCGGCCGGAGGGACCTGGGGATGGTCATTCCCATCGTCTATGACAAGGGCAGGGTTCCTGCGATGGCCTCTCCCTTCCGCGCGCCCCGGCCCCGGGCCCTCCTGTCCGGCCCTCCCGGGCGGCCCGACTTTACGCTTGAACTCTCCTCGGCCATGGGCATGATGGGCGGCGGAGGGATGATGCACGGCGGCATGATGGGCGGCGGAAGCGCCATGCGCTGGACGATAAACGGCAAGGCCTACCCCGAAACCCTCCCGCTGGAGGTCGCGGTGGGCAAGCCGGTCACGATGAGGATTTACAATCGTGACATGATGTCGATGATGATGGGCCACAAGATGGATCATCCGATCCATCTCCACGGCACCATCTTCCAGGTGCTCTCGATAAACGGTTCGCCGCCCAAGGGCGAGCTTTGGAAAGACACCCTGCCCGTGCCTTCCGGGGGCTATGTCGACATCGCCTTTGAGATGACCAATCCCGGTGACTGGCTCTTCCATTGCCACATCATCGATCACGAGGATGGGGGCATGATGACGGTGATCCGGGCGAAATGAGGAATGCGCCGCCCCTCGCGACGGAGGCCGGCGGGGAAGCCTCGTTCCCTTGCCGGCTTTAGCCGCAGCGCCGCAAGCTTGACGCGGGGCGATTTCCGCATACAATGCTTCTACGAAAGCCTCGCGATGAACCCGAGGCGGATCCCTTGTCGGGGACGCGCCATCGCGAGAATGGAACAAGAGCGTGAATGTCACGATTCGACCGGAAAGGGACGACGATCACTTCGGGGTCGAGTCGCTCGCTGTACCATCCCGGCTGCGATGAATACTACTTGCGCCGCATCCTGGCGAAAGGGTGGACATCGTCTCCTTCGGGCCCTTGTTCGTTCATTCGGAGTTCCATAGGAAGGGGATCGGAACGGCCCCGGTGGGAAAGACGGTCGAACTGGCGCGAAACATGAATATTCCCGCCATCGCCATCCACGGCGATCCGCACAACTACCGCAAACATGGCTTCAGGAACGGCATCGATTACGAGGTCGGCGACCTGGATGGCGAACATCCCTTGGGACTGTTGGTGCTGGAACCGGAAAAAGGCTTCTTCGGCAAGCGAACGTGGAAGCTGCGGCAGAGTGATGTTTTCAAGTTCGAGCCCGCCGACGTCGAGGAATTTGACAAGCGTTTCCCGGAGCGGGAGAAGAAATGGCAGTACAGCCAGGAACTGTTCAAGACGCAAAACCGGGCATTCCTGAGGAATGAGCGGCCATCGATCGCTTCAACGCGGTCGGCGGTCCCGCCGCGGCGCGGGCGGATCGACGCGCTTCCACATGGGGGATTGGGCATGGAGCTTCACTACGAAATCACCGCGGACGAGTACATCGAGTTCAACATCGACTTCCTGGAGCACTCCAAAACGACCGACCGGGAAATCAGGAAGTGGCGAATCATCTTCGTCGCTTCGATGCCCCTGTATGTGCTCTTGCTGTCCTACCTCTTCAAGGCGGATATGATCGCGCCGCTGGTGGCGGGTGGATTGTATTGCGCGTATATGCTCTTCAGGGTGGTCAACCTGAAAAAGTCCTATTATAAAAAGGTCGAGCGGAGAATCCGGAAAATCATGGATGAAGGCACGGGTGTCAAAAGCATCGGCCCCAAGAGCCTGCGGATCGAAGACGACAAGCTCGAGTATGTCGGGGAGGAGGAAAAATCCGAATGCAAGGTGTCAAGCCTTGTCCACTTGCGGGAAACTCCCAACACCATTCTTCTTTACCGGGACGGGGTGTCGGCCTACATCGTCTCCAAGAGCGCCTTTAGGGACCCCGCTGAGGCGTCGAATTTCATGCGCATGCTGCAGGGCAGGATCGGAGCGGCGAAGGCCGCGGTCTCCGTGAGGGGATCTCCCGGATCTCTTCACGGGTGACCGCGCGCCCGGCCTACAGGTCCTTCACGCCGATGATTTCGCGGCCCCGGCCTGCGCAATAGGCCAGCATTTCGGCGATTTTCCTTCCGCCATACCTGGTGACGCAATCCGAAAGGACCTTGACGCCGTGGCCCGCCTTGCGCAGGTTGCAGCCGGTCGATTTCACGCAGGCGACCGCGTCGGCTCCGGCTCCGCGGGCGGCGATCGGGTGAAAATCGACAGGCTGGTGAGCATCATCATGCTGCTCCTGGACAAGAAACGCGCGGGAGCTGGCGGAGCTGTTTGAGGTGTCGCCCCGCACGATATACCGCGACATGGACACGATCAACCTGGCCGGCATTCCCGTCCGCGCGAGCTCCGGCCTGGGCGGCGGTTTCGAGCTCATGCGGGGCGACGAGGTCGTCAACGCCCTCGCGAAGGTCAAGAGTTTCATCCCCGCCGAAAGCGCGGGCGACATCGAGCTGAATTCGAGCCAGATAACCATCGACTTGAGTCCCTGGATCGGCAACCGGAACCTCCAGCCCCATTTGGACCTCATCAAGACGGCCTTGCGGGAAAGCAAGGTGCTTTCCTTCGAGTATGCGGACCTCCGCGGGAACAAGACGGCGCGGACCGCCGAAGCCCAGCGGCTCGTGTGGAATTCGGTCATTGGTATTGGTACGGCTATCGCCGCAAGCGGCGCGGTTTTCGCCTGTTCAAGTTGTCCCGCGCCTCCAACCTGAAGCTGTCGGATGAACGCCTTGCCCCCGACGGCGACGAGCGCTGGCTTGTCGATTTCCCCTTCATCGAAAACGACCACTACCACGGCATCGTCTTCGGCTTCGGCGCGATTGGATGGATGGAGCCTGACCGTCGCCGCCGGCCCGCCGCGTGATCGCGGCAGGCCGGAAGACCGCCGACGAAGGCCGACGAGGTCGGCCTTCGTCGGCGAGCCCGGTCCCCCCGCCCGGCCTACGCGCAGTGCGCGCGCGCGCGTTCGACGAGAAGCCGCACGATCTCCGCCGAATCATCGCCGGCCAGGCGGTTCGCCTTGAAGGAACCGCAGCGGACGCAGCGGTGGATGACGGCGGCCTCGCCCGAGGGCTTGGCCCAGACCGCAACCGGCTCCATCGGGCCGCGGCAGGGATTGGCGCGGTCGCCCGGACGCAGGTCCACGTGGAGGCTCCACAGGCAATGCGGGCAATGGTCGCGGTGGGCGGTACCCGAGTCGGCCGGCGCGACCGTCACGCCGCAGCGGGAACAGACGAAGGCTTCGGTATCCGAATGTGGATAGGTCCTGCCCTTGAAATATGATCGTTCCATGCATCCTCTGATGTGTGTTCCCCGTCAGGCGGGGTTTCCTACCGCAAGCCCTTGGTCGAGCGGTCCAGGTTGCGGCTCAGCTTGGCGATGCCCTTTTCCCAGTCGCGGCGCCGGCGCGCGGCTTCCGCGCGGTCGGCGTGGAAGGCGGCCTCCGCCTTGAGCTTCAGGTAGGACCGGAAGCGCTCGGGGGCAAGGTCGCCCGACGCGAGGGCGGCGGCGACGGCGCAGCCGGGCTCGCCGTCGTGGGCGCAGTCGGAGAAGCGGCAGGCCGCCGCCAGTTCCTCCACGTCGGGGAAGCCCGCCTCCAGGCCCTCGCCCTCGAGCCAGAGCGCCACCTCCCGCAGGCCGGGTGTGTCGATGATGACGCCGCCCGAGGGCAGGGGGAAGAGGCCGGAGGCCGTCGTCTGGTGGCGGCCGCGGTCGTCCGAGGATCGCACCGCCGTGGTCGCCTGGACCGCTCGGCCCAGGAGGGCGTTGGTCAGGGTGGACTTGCCGGCGCCGGAGCTGCCCACGAGGACGGCGCTGCGGCCCGGCGCGAGGAGGGCGCGCAGTTCGTCGACGCCCTGTCCGGTCGCGGCGCTGATGGCGACGACGCGGACGCCGGGGGCGCTGACTTCGAGGCGCGCCGCCAGGACCGGGTAGTCGCCGTCCAGGTCGATCTTGTTGAGGACGACGACGGGAGTCGACCCGCCGTCCCAGGCCAGGGCGACACAGCGCTCCATGCGGGCCGGGCTGTAGTCGCGGCCGCAGGCCGTCAGGGCGAAGACGTAGTCCACGTTGGCCGCCAGTACCTGGGAGGCCGTGACGCGGCCCGCGGCCTGGCGGGTCAGGACGCCGCGGCGCGGCAGGACGCCGCGGACCAGGGCAAAGTCCGCCTCGGCCTGGCCCTCCAGGGCGATCCAGTCGCCGACGCGGAGGTCCAGGCCGCGGAGGGCGCCGGGCAGGCGGCAGGAAAGCTCGCCGGAAGCGGCGACGGCGCGGAAGCGGTCGGGGCCGCGGAAGACGACGCGCGCGGGAAAGTAGTCCGCCCGGGGGGCGGACTCGAGCCAAGCGCCTTCCCAGCGGGAAGACCAGCCGAAGGGGAGAAGGGAATCGAACATGGGTGCAACCTCGTGGACGCGCGCAAACGGGGTTCGGCGCGTCGATCGCCGGCGGACGCTTCCCGCAAGGGTAAAGCCGTCGCCGTCGCCGCGTCATCGAGGAAGGATAGGAAGCTGGAGGAATCCTGAAGCTATGCCCGCCGACCCGATGACCCTATAGGGACAGATTCCAGAGGTTGACCGCACTATTCGACATGAACGACCTCCTCGGGGGGGCGGGATGCGGAACGCCATGGTTCCAACGCGACTGTAGCGCCCGGGAGCGGTTGGCGTCAAGGGCGTCAAGGGAGGGGGCGGCGGGCCCGGGTACCGGCCCGCCGCCGCGCCGGAGGAGTCCGCCGCCGCGGGACCCCATCCCTCCTATTTCAGGATGCGGTCAAACCTGCCGTCCATGCATACGCTCAAGTCGGTGGTCTTGAATTCCCCGTGGTGAAACAGGGAAAAAATGGTGGCGGGGGTGGGCGCGGCCTGGGCCTGCTCCATGGTTTCCAGCTTGACGATCTTGAGATCGAGGTTCCGGTTCTTGACGGTCTCGGCCAAGGATTCCCGGACGTGGTATTCGGTATAGGGGCAACGATTCGTGTAGTATACGACATACTCGTTCTTGAGCGGGCACCTGCCCTTTTTGGCAGCCTCGTTGAACCGGGGCGTCGCCGCGCCCTCACGCAGGCGAAGGTGGAGGAGAGCAAAGCCGGCGGGTGTACTGTCGCATTCTTCGAAGCCCTGCTTGAGGAGCCATTTCGTGTCGCTCATGAAATGATACTTCTTGCTTCCCACGACCGCCGCGATTCCGGCCTTCCCCTGTTTTTTCGCGTCCTTGATCGCTTCCTGGAGCAGGGCCTGTCCGTGCCCCTTTCCCTTGTACTGGCCGGAAACCCAAAAACAACCCAAGAGAAAATACTCGGGGGCCGTCACGGGTACCCAGGCCTTTTCCGCCGGGCCGTATTCGATGAACACCTTGGCCCTATCCGCTATCCGGCGAAAAACCAAGCCGTTGGCGAATTCCTTTTTCAGCCAGTCTTTTTTCAACTCGTAGCTTTGGGCGCATTTTTTGTCGGAAATGGCGCAACAGATGTGCTCTTTCGCGATGTTGGATTGATCGACGGCGAGATAGCTCACGTCAGGCCTCCCCGCGCTTTCCGCGCAGCGTCAGTCCATAGCCGAAGACGCCGGCGCAGTACACGGCCATTCCCGCGAGGCCGTAGGGCGGAATCGAAAGGAGGATGGCATAGGCGGGAGCGCCGATCGTCAGCGCCAAGGCGGCCCATTTGGGAAAGACTTTCGACTTCAGGCTTCCGATGCCGAACAGCGCGTAACCGAGCGCGAACAGCAGGGTGAAAATCCCATAGAAGGACAGTATTCCGGGGGTTTGGTAGATGAGCGATTCCGTGAGGAGCTTGTCGCTTGGGTCGCTTCGCAGGATGGCGGGCCAAATGACGAATTCCCAGCTGGTGGCGCTTGTTTTCATGACGAGGGCCGCGACGATCAAGGCGCAACCCACGCTCGTCAGGCGCCGTGACGCGCCCACCTGTTTCGCGTACATGCCCATGGTTCCGAGGATGCCCAGCGTCGTCGCGATCATCGCGAGCAGGTTGACGGGGACCCAGGCGGGAGCGGCGACCAGCAGGGAGTAATTCGACCCGATTTTCCCGACGGGGAACAATAGGTAGAACAAGACGCCGGTGATCAGCAGCAGCGCGGCGTAGGCGATGGTCGCGGTTCCCGCGGCCTTTTCTTGGTTCATCGTGGCGCCTCCTTCAGAATCGTCTAATTGGAACGAATATTTCGACGGTGGTGGTGTCGCTTTCCCCGTCATGGCAGTCGGGAGGATAGAGTTCAAACGAATAGCCGTCGTTCGGCCGCAAGCCGCGCCGCGGCAGGATGTTCCCGTAGACCGCCGTCCACGCCTTTCCGTATTCGTCGTTGTGGAGCGCGAACCTGCAGGATAGGTAGCGGCCCCGTGGAATGACCAGACTCCCGATTTCACCCGCGACCGGCGCGTCGTCGGGGACGGTGATGCCCACGGACACTCGAAGCCTGTCGTCGGCGGTGATGCCCGGGGAATCGTGGTAAATGACCACGTCCTTGGTCGTCGGGTAGTTCGCTACCCCGGCGGGCACCGCCCAGTCCATGAGCTTCTTGTGGAGCGATTGAAAAAGTTTCGCGTTCCCGGCGTAGGGGCCGGTGTGCCGAACGTAGGCGATCCGCGTATCGTCAAGGCGCTTCTCCTCCGTCGCGAGCGGTTCGATCAAGGTATTGCCTCCGCTTTTCATGACGACATGATGCGACGCCTCAGGCCCGCGGTCTTGATGAATCTTGCCGAGCTTCTTTTTTTTCCATTCCGACGCCGGCATTCCAAAGTGCTTCTTGAAGGCCCGCGCGAAGGTCGCGGAATCGTTGTAGCCGCAGGCCGCGGCTATGTCGGTTATCGATTTGTCCTGCGACAGCAGCAGGGTCGCCGATCGCTCCGTCCGCAATCTGGTCACGAAGCCGTACAAGGGTTCTTCCGTGAAGGCGTAGAATATCCGGTGGAAATGGTGTTTCGACAGGCAGGCGATCCGCGCGAGGTCGTCCAAACGCAAGTCGGCGTCCAAGTTGGCTTCGATGTAGTCGATGACCTTGTTTATCCGCTGGATATAGTCGTTGGTTTTGTCCATGCCGGTGCAATCCCTTCACCCTTCCGTGTTTTTTTTCGGCCGTGGGGTCGGCTGGTCCGTCCGTCCGGCGCGAGCGTCGGGACGCCGCCACGCGATGATACCCGCGCCGCGTCCCGCCGGCAACGGGAAGGCGCCGCCCACTGGCGGAGGGAGCCGGGTCGGCTATACTACGGAGCGGCCGGTACGAAACCTTCTCCGGGGCCGGCCTTGGCCCATGAATGAACGACAAGGAGCAGCGTCATGAACGGCAACCCGACCCTGGATATCCTCATGAACCGCGCGTCCACGCGGAAATTCAAGCCCGAGATGCCCGAGCGCGGGATCATCGACGCCATCCTGCGTGCGGGGCAGCAGGCGCCCTTCGCCTCCCAGCTCTACAGCGTGATCCTGTGCACGGAGGGCAAATTCGCCTTCGGCGCGCCCCTCTCCCTCGTCATCTGCGTGGACGCGCACCGGCTGCGCCTGTTCATGAAGAAGCGCGGCTGGGACATCGTCACCAACAACCTGACCCTCCTTCTCCTGGGCATCCAGGACGCCGCCTACATGGCGCAGAACCTGGTCGTCGCCGCGGAAAGCCTGGGCCTGGGTTCCTGTTTCCTCGGCGAAAGCAGCATGAGCGCCGAGCGGGTCCGGCACCTCGTCAAGAAGCACGACCTGCCCGAGCTGGTCCTGCCCCTGGTGGAGCTCGTGCTCGGCTATCCGGCCGAGGAGGCGACGCCGCGGCCGCGCTTCCCCCTCTCCTTCACCGTCTTCGAGAACCGCTATCCCGAGTTCGGGGACGAGGCCCTGGAGGAGGCGATGGCGGTGATGGATTCAGGCTACCTGGCCCAGGACTATTACAAGAAGAGCCGGGCGAAGATCCGGATCGAGGGCGACAAGAAGGACGAGTTCACCTTCGACAGCTATTCCTGGACCGAGCACATCTCCCGAAAGTGGGGCCAGTGGGCCGCCTCGCCGAACGATCTCCTCGAGGTCCTGGCGGAGCGGGGCTTTTCGCTCGAGAAGACGTGAAGAGAGCGGGCGCGGGAACGCCGCCCGAAAGGAGACCGCCAATGCCGAACGCCTTGACCTGGACCCTGGACTGCATGGATCACGACTTTGAGGGGAAGTCCTGGAACGGCCCCTCCCTCATGGCCACGCTGGACCGCCTCAGCGCCGTGGAGGCCGCCTCCACCGCCACCTGGGAGGGCTACTCCGCCTGGGCGGTCCTCCTCCACCTGGCCAAGACGAAGTACGTGGTGGCGCGGGAGCTCGGCGCCGCGCTGCCCCCCTGGCCCCATCCGGAGGAGGCATGGTTCCCCGCGCCGAGCGCGGTGGACGAGGCCGCCTGGGCGGCGGACCGCGCCCTCATCCGCAGCCTCCACGCCGCGATGATGGCCGCCCTGCGCGCCGTCCCTGAATCCCGGCTCGACGCGCCCATG
>DAINBW010000040.1:0-11300 GCA_036732745.1 Spirochaetales bacterium
CGTCGCCTCCGGGCCCCTCGGCCTCGGCGCGACCGCGACCGCCGTGCCGGAAGGCGGGAGCGCGACCTTCTCCGCCTACGGCGGCACGCCCCCCTATTTCTACTCGATGGCGCGGGACGGATCCGGCGGCTACGTGCACGCGAGTTCCGGCGCCTATGTCGCGGGAACCCTCGTCGGCGCCGCCATCGACGCCGTGGAGGTCCGCGACGCCCTGAACGCCGCCGTCTCCCTCGACGTCGACGTGGTGCCCGCCGCGCCTTCCGGCCTCCTCGCCAACGGTGGCTTCGGCGATCCCCACCAGATAGAGCTGACCTGGACGGACAAGTCCAGCTCCGAGGGCGGTTTTCGGGTGGAGCGGCGGGACGGCGCGGCGGCCTATGCCGTCATCGGGACCGTGGGAGCGGGCGTCACGAGCTTCATCGACAACGGGCTCGCGCTGAACACGGTGTACATCTACCGCGTCTCCGCCTTCAGCGGGGCCCTCGTCTCGCCGCCTTCGGCCGAGGCCTACGCCCTGTCGAACTAGCTCATTTCGCCTTGGCGACGAGGGCGGCGAGGAGGCTTTCGAGCCGCGCGAGGTAGTCGGCGGCGGCCCGCGTCCGGCCCGGCAGGGGGGCGGCGGCCGCGCCGGCCTCATCCGCCTCGGGCAGGCCCAGGGCCAGCCTGAGGTCCTCGAGGGCGGCCGAGGCGGCCAGGAGGGCGGCCTCTTCCCCCGCGCCGCGCTCGGCCAGGCTGGAGGCGGCGAAATAGCGCTCGAGCTCCGCGTAGAAGCCCGTTGAGACGCGCCGTCCCTCCTCCGCGCCCGCGAGTTCCCTGAGCCGCACCTTGGCCTCGAGCAGTTCGATGATGAGGTCGCGTTCCTCCGCCGCGCCAAGGTCCGCGGACGCTCCGGCCCCGTTCGTCGCCGTCGTTCCCGCGGCCGGCCGGGCGGGGGCGAGGCGCACGCGCGCCTCGGCGAGGCCGAAGGCCAGCGAGGCCTCCAGTTCGCGGAGTTCGCGCTCGCGCACGGCCCGCGCGGCCTCCTCGCCGCGGTTCGCGTCGAGGGCCGTCCGAAGGTCGTTTTCGGCCGCGGCCAGCCGGGCCTCGAGCTCGGCGCGCGCGGCCGCCGCCGCCGCTTCCCGCCGCTCGAGTTCGGCGAGGCGAGCCGCCCGCTCCGCGCCGAGCGTTTCGCGGGTGGAGCCCGCCGCCTCGAGCTCGGCGACGCGGCCGCCGAGCGCGGCGGCGCGGGCCGCGAGTTCATCGGCGCGGGATTTGAGGCCGGCCGCCAGTTCCTCCGCGCGGCGCGCGTCATAGGCGCGCAGGGCCGCGTCGGCCTCCGCCGCGGGCGGCAGGGCGGCCAGGGCCTGCAGGTAGAGGCGTTCGGCCCCCGCGTCGTCCCCCGCCGCCTGAAGGCTCCGCGCGCGGGCGGCGGTTTCGGCCAGGGCGCGGGCTCGGAGGTCGCCCGCGCCGGCCTGCGAGCCCGCGGCGGCGAGCGCGGCGGCCGAATCGATGGCGGTGCCCAGCGCGGCGCCGAGGGCCGCGTTGCCGGCGCGGAGGAGCTCGGCGAGCTCGGGCGGGTCGAGGAGGGCGGCGGCGGGGCCTTCGGCGAGGCGGGAGGCCGCGGCCGAGCGCTCCAGGGCGGCGGCCGCGTTCCCCGCGACCGCGAGTCGCCGCGCCTCGCCGTAGAGCTCGCGGAGTTGGCCGAGGAAGAAGGCGTAGTCCTCGCGACCGCGGGCCAGCTCCGCGAGGCGGGCTTCCGGGGCGGTTTTCGCGGCGGCCTCGAGGGTCGGGGCGGACTCCCGCGGCGCATCCCTGGCCGCCTGGCGGGCGGCCTCGAGGGCGGCGAGCTCCGCGCGGAGGGCCCGGGCCTGGGCTTCACCGGCCGGGTCGGGGAGGGCCGAGGCCGTTCCCTTGGCCGCGGCGCCGGCCAGACGGGCGAGTTCCGCCTCTATTTCCGCGATGCGGCGTTCCCGGAGGCCGAGTTCCTCGCCAGCCGAGCGCCGCAGCGCCTCGATGACCCGGGATTCCGTGGCGAGGTCCGTGGCCTCTCCGGCCGCGAGTCCGGTTCCGCCGAGGACGCCCTTCCCCCCGAAAAGGAGGAAACCGAGGAGGAGGAGGAGGGCGCCCGCGGCGTTCGCGAGGAGGGGCGCGGCGAGGCCTCGCTTGCCGCGGGCCGCCGGCCGCTCCGCCGGGGGGCGCTTGGCCAGGAAGAGGCTTTCGATCTCGGCGAGCACCCGTTCGCGTTCTTCGCGCGTGACGCCTTCCGAATTTTCGCGGGCGGACTTGAGCTCCCGGATCCGCAGGGCTCGATCCAAGAGGCCGGCCACGGCAACCTCCTTTTCCCTCAAGTCTAGCGCTTCCGCGGTCCCGCTACAAATCGCGCGATTTGCGCCGCGGCCGGGGCCCGCCTATGCTTAGGCGTATGCGGATAGCGCCGAGGATCGTCCTCCTCTTCCTCCCCGTCGTCGTCGTGCCGATGGCCTTCCAGACCCTCATCGCGACGGCCTCGGCGCGCGAGGGCATCACCGCCGTAGCCTCGGAGCTGCTCCGCTTCAAGACCGAGGAGCTCCTCCGCTTCGCCGACTCCCAGCGGGGGCTCCTGGCGGCGAACGGGCTCCTCGGCCAGGCCGCCTACGAGGAGGCGGCCGCCGGCACCATCGCCTCCTTCGCGCGGGGCCTGGCCCGCTCGCCGGGCGAGCGCGTCGCCGTACTCGACGCGGAGGGCGGCTTGGCCATCGAGGCGGGGGACGGCCCCTGGCCGCCCGCCGACCTGGCCGCCCTGGCCCCCCTGGCCGATCCGGGCTCGCCGGCGCGGGGCTGGACGGAGTTGGCGCTTCCGGGCGGCCGCCGCGTGGCCTACGTCGCCTCCTTCCCGGCCTTCCGCTGGACCCTGGCCTACACCGTCCTGGCGGAGCATTTTTTCGGACCGGTGTCGCGCATCGCGCTGCTTGGTGCGGCGGTCGCCGCCGCCGGGGTCCTCGTGGCCGCCGGCCTCCTCGCGGCCTTCGCCGGCCTCATCACGAAGCCGATCCGCCAGGTGGCGCGGGGCATGCGCGCCGTCGTCGAGACCGGCGACCTGTCGCACCGCGTCGGCCTGCCCTACGCCGACGAGATAGGCGACCTGGGCGACTCCTTCGACGCGATGGCCGGCTCCCTCGAGGCCGCCTACGGGGAGATCAAGCACTATGCCCTGGACGCGGCCATCGCCCACAAGCGCGAGGCGCGGATCAGGAACATCTTCCAGAAGTACGTGCCGGCGGCCGTGATCGAGCGCTTTTTCTCGGCGCCGGAGTCGATGCTCGTCGGCGAGGACCGGCCCCTCGCCGTGCTCTTCTCCGACATCCGCGGCTTCACCTCCTACTCGGAGTCGATGAGCTCGCACGAGGTCGTGTCGGCGCTCAACCGCTATTTCGGGCGGATGGCCGACGCCGTGATCCGGCAGGGCGGCATCGTCGACAAGTACATCGGCGACGCCCTGATGGCCTTCTTCGGCGCGCCGCAGCCGGACGAACGGAGCGCCTATCACGCCGTGGCCGCCGCCTTCGACATGATGTCCGAGCTCGAGGATTTCAACCGCTTCGAGGAGGAGCGCGGCCGGAGGCGGATCGGGGCCGGCATCGGGCTCAACTTCGGCTCGGTGACCATCGGCAACATCGGCTCCGAGAAGAAGATGGACTACACGGTGATCGGGGACATGGTGAACCTGGCCTCGCGGCTCGAGGGCCTGACGAAGTACTACCGCGTTCCGCTCCTCGTCTCCGACACGGTGCGCGGCCTCGTGGCGGCGGATTTCCCCTTCCGCC
Source organism: Spirochaetales bacterium (assembly GCA_036732745.1). Lineage (GTDB taxonomy): Bacteria > Spirochaetota > Spirochaetia > Treponematales > Rectinemataceae > JAEUJG01. Next base: position 3,783 of record DAINBW010000040.1, read on the forward strand.
TCGTCGACCGCGTGCGGGTGAAGGGGCGGGAGGGCGGACTGGCCGTCTTTACCGCCCGGCCGGCCTTGGCGCCGGCCGAGGAGGAGGCCTGGGCGATCCACGCCGAGGCCCTGGCCCTCTACTACGAGCGCCGCTTCGCCGAGGCGGGGACCCGCTTCGCCGAGGTGGCGCGGCTCCTGCCGGGGGATCCGGTGGCCGCGATCTTCTCCGAGCGCTGCCTGGCCTTCGGCTCGGCGGAGCCGCCTCCCGGCTGGGACGGCGTGGTCACGCACCACGAGAAGTAGGGCCCGGCCGCCGGCGGGCGATGGCGGGCCGCCGCCCGCCCGCCCGCGACGCGCGGCGACCGCGGCGCGTGGTAGTCCGCCGCGCGCGGCGGCCTTAGGTGCGCGGCGGCCTTCGGCGCAAAGGACCGACTAGACCTTCAGGTACTCCGCCAGTAGGGCGATCGTGTTGCCGAGCGCCTCCCGGTGCGTGCGCTCGTAGCCGTGGCTCGCGTAGACGCCGGGGCCCACGAGGCCGTGGCGGAGGTCGTGGCCGGCGGCCAGGGCGACGTCGGCGTCCGAGCCGTAGCTCGGGTACACGTCCACCGCGTGGCGGCAGCCCGCCCGGCCGGCGGCCTCGATCAGGGCCGTCGTCACGTCCCAGTCGTAGGGGCCGCGCGAGTCCTTGGAGCAGATGGAGACGGAGCGCTCGTCGCAGCCGAGGTCCTCGCCGACGGCGCCCATGTCCACGGAGACGAACTCCTCGGTGCCCTCGGGCACGACGGCGCCGCCGTGCCCGACCTCCTCGTAGGCGGTGAAGAGGACGGAGACCCGGCGGCCGAGCTCGAGGCGGCCGGCGGACGCCTCCTCCGCGAGGGCGAGGAGGATGCCGCAGGCGGCCTTGTCGTCGAGGTGGCGGCTCTTCAGGTGGCCGGAGGGCGTGAGGAGGGGGCGAGCGTCGATCGACACGATGTCGCCGGGACCGATGCCGAGGGCCAGGGTCTCCGCCTTGGAGGCGACGGTCTCGTCGACGAGGATCTCCACGCTGTCCTCGTCGGGCTTCAGGTCCTTGAGCCGGACGTTGACGTGGGCGGAGGCCTCCACGGGCTGGAAGGTGCCCGAGAAGCTCCGGCCGTCGCGGCAATGGATCCTGCAGGTCTCTCCCACGACGTTGAGGTCGGGATAGGAGCCGATCTTGGAGTAGCGCAGTCGGCCGTTCGGCTTGACGGCGCGGACGACGGCGCCGAGGGTGTCGACGTGGGCCGCCAGGACGAGGGGGCGGCCCTCCCCGCCGAGGGCGCAGAGGACGGAGCCCTTGCGGCCGCGGACCGGCGCGAGGCCGAGGGCGCGGAGGGCCCGCTCGACGTAGTCGGCCGCGGCGGCGGAGAAGCCCGAGGGGCTCGGAATGGCGCAGAGGGCGAGGGTGTGGGCGACGGCCCGGTCGAGGGCTCCTGGTTGGTCGTGCATGGGACGCTCCTTGTCGCCCGCGATTCTAGCGCCCGGGGGCCCGGGAAGGATAGTCCGCGAGCCGTTTGACGCCCCGGCGCGGGGGGGCTAGCATTAGGGGTGTCGGGCAATGCGCCCGCGAGGAGTTCCGATGATTCAAAAAGAGCGGGAATTCCGCGAGCGTTGCGCGCTTCGCGGGCTCGACGGGGTGGCCACCGAAAAGGCGGTGGGCTGGGTGCGGCGACTCGTCGAGGAGGCCGCGGGCTACGACGGCGGCCTCGCGACCGCGCCGCCCGAGACCTTCAAGCGTTTCGCCTCCCTGGAGGCCTCCGCCGCGGACGAGGCGCCGGACCGCCTCCTCGCCTACGCCCGCTATTGCCTCGTCATCGGTCGGGAGGATCTCGTCGTCTGGCTTTATTCCGTCATCCTTCCCATCGGGGTCCTGCCCGCCGTGGCCGAGCGCCTGGCCGCCCTGGAGGGCGAGGAGCTCCGCGAACTCGTGTTCCGCGGGGTGGCGATTCCCCCGCCGGGCGCCCCGCCCGAGGCCTATCCCGCGCCGACCGCCGTGGTCGTCTCCCGGCTCGAGGCCGCGCTGCCGCCCAAGCGCGCCTATCGCGTCCTGTGCCAGAACGTCCACCGCGTGCCCGACGAGGCCTTCGCGGCGGAGAAGGAGGCCTTCGAAAAGGCCGCCTCGGTCGACGAGTGGCTGGCGGGCTGGCACGCGCGGCAGGTCGCCGTCCTGGAGCGCCACGCGGCCGACGGGACGCTCTGGTACGAACAGCGCATCACCCCCGCGGTTGTCGACTTCGTCCGGTCGAACCAGGAGGTCCTGGGCGGCCGGCGCGAAGGCGACCGGATCTTCATCACCAAGATCCCCTACGACCCCGACCGCTGGCTCGCCTCAGCCGATCCGCTCGAGCGCCGGCGACTCGCCTGCCACTGTCCGCTGGCCGCCTCCGCCATCACCGCCGCCGGGGCCGGGGTCTCCCCCGCCTGGTGCGCCTGTTCGGCGGGGTATGAAAAGCGCATACTGGACGTGGTCTTCGGGCTCGCCGGGCGCGGGGAGGAGACCGAATCCGCGGTGCTCGAATCGGTGCTCGGCGGCGCCGGGCGCTGTCGCTTCGCCGTCAAGATCCCGCCCGCCGTCCTCGCCGCGAAGCGCGCGGGCGCCGCCTAAAGGAGAAGTCATGCCCCACATCCGAGTCCGAAACGTCGATCCCGCCCTCCTCGAGGCGCGGGCCGTCGTCCTGGTCGATCGCCTCCAGGAGGCCGTCGGCTGCGACCGGGCCTGGTTCACCCTCGAACTGAGCGCGACCCGCGTCATCGACACCGGGTCGGGCGAGCCCGCGCGGCCCTTTGTCGAGGTGCTCTGGTTCCCCCGTCCGCCGGAAGTGAAGGCGGCGGTCGCCCGGATCCTGACCGAGGAGCTGCGCGGCGACGCGGACTACCTCACCTCCCTGTTTTTCGACCTCCGCGAGGAGGACTATTTCGAAAACGGCGAGAACGTCTAAGCCATGTCCGACCACAACGAGGGTGAAACCCCCGAGGGGGCGATGGGAGAGGGCGCGAGGACGGCGCGGTTCCTTCGCCTGCCGCTCCGGGCGGACGAGTCGAGGGTCGCCTACCTGCTCCGCGACCGGCCGAAGGAGTGTGGGCTCCTGATCGGGCCCTGTGGCGCCCGGGAATCGGCCACCCTCCTCGGCGCTCTTGGGGAGTTGGGCGGCGCCGCCTCCCTGGCGGCCGTCCTCCTCGACGGCCTCGGGCCCGAGGCCGCGGCGGGAACGCATCGGCTGGAGGCCGCCGGCTTTCGGGGAGAGATCCTGGTCCGATCCGCCGCCCTTGAGACCGCGGAGGCCTACGGCTTCCTGAATCCCCTGCGCCCCGTCGAGGGCGGCGGCGGCCGATTCTCCCTGCCGGGAGGGCGCGAGCTCAAGCTCTTCAGCTCGGCCCTGCCGCGGCCCCACGGGACCCTGCTCGCCCTCGACACGGCGACGGGCGTCCTCTTTTCCGGCGCCCGCTTCGACGCGCCCGACTCGGGCGACCCGGGCGGCTCGGGCAGCGAGCCCTTCCTCCTTGGCCTCCTGGCGGAGCTCGCGCGGAAGGGCGAGCTCCGGGCCATCGCGCCCCGCGGCGGGCCCTGCCTCGAGACCGACGTGGCCGCCTTCCTGGAGCGCTTCGGCGCCGCGGAGGCGCTGATAGCCAAGAGCTGCGCGGAGGGCGAGGGGATGACGGAGGAGCTCGCCGCCGTCGAGCGCAGCCTGGCCGTCGATCCGGTCACGAGGCTCAAGAACCAGCGCTTCCTCCACTCCTTCCTCGGCGACCGCCTGCGCGCCAACGATGGCCGGCTCGGGGCGGCCCTCCATTTTGCCACCCTCGACGGCCTTGTCGAGATCAACCGCGAACTCGGCCGGGAGGGCGGCGACGAGGCCCTGCGCGACCTGGCCTACATCGTCGCCAACGAGGCGGCCCACCTGCCGGGCGCGGTCGCCTTCAAGCTCAACTCGCCGACCATCGTCCTCATGGAGCCGGGAGCCGACCGCGACGCCGCGGCGGCGACGGCCGAACGCCTCCGCCTCGCGATCCGCCAGAGCGAGATCCACCGCCAGCCCCTGCGCGCCTCCATCGGGCTGGTCCACGCGGACGAGTTGACGGGGCAGGGAGAGGAGGCCATCAAGCGCTTCGAGCGCACCGGGGTCATCCGCAACAGCCTGGCTTCCGAGCGCGGCGGCGACACGGTTTGCGACGTCTCGACGGAGCGCGACGAGGAGCGGCACTTTTCCAAGCGCGTCGTGCTGGTCGAACCGGAGCTCGCCCACGCGGCCTTCCTGGCGGGCCGGCTCGAGGCGCTGGGCTTCCGCGTCGCGAGCTTCGCGGACGGGCGCTCCGCCCTGGACCGCATAATCGAGGCCGGCTGCGACCTCGTCGTCTCGGAGGCGATGGCGCCGCGGATGAGCGGTTTCCAGCTCCGCGAAAGCCTCATGGCCGACTCCGCGCGCTCCCGCATCCCCTTCGTCCTCGTCTCGCACCGGAAGGACGACGAGTATCTCGCCAAGGCGGCGGCGCTCCGCGTCGTACACTATCTCAAGAAGCCCTACGCCCTGGCCGAGCTCCTCGGCCTGGCCGAAAACCTGACGAAGGGCTAGGGGCGGCGATGTCGAGCCCCGCCCTGTTCGTCGCCGTCGCCGCCGGCCTCTCCGCGGCGGCCGCGCTCGCCCTGGCCGCGCGGCTCGGGCTTCTCCGCCGCCGGGCCGCCCGCGCCGCCCGGGTCCGAGCCGCCCTGGCCGAGGCCTGGCCCCGCATCGAGGCCGGCGCCCCGCCGCCCCCCGCGCTCGCGGCGGAGCCGGGCCTCCTCCTCGACGCCGTGATCGAGCTCCGGCAGAGCCTCGAGGCCGGAAGCGCCGCCAAGGCCTCCCTCGCCGCGGCGCTCGAGGACAGCGCCCCCGTCCACGCGCTCGTGAAGCGCCTCCTCCGGGGCGGGCCCGACGCCCGGGCGGAGGCCGCCTCGCGGCTCGCCTATGTCGGCGGGGCGCGGGCCTCGCGGGTCCTGGCCCTGGCCCTGATGCGGGAGGCGCCCGGGCCCGCCCGGGTCGCCATCGCCGAGGCGCTGGCCGTCATCGGCGACGCCGCCTTCCTGCCGAGCATCGTTGACGCCCTTTCCGGCGCCTCGCCGGAGGACCGGTCGCGCATCGGCGCCATAGCCACCGCCTTCGGCGACGACTTCCTGGCCCTGGTTCCGAGCCTGGCCGGACGCGAGGAACCGGAAATCCTGGAGCTGCTCTTCGCCGCCGCCTCGCGCTCGCCTTCCTACGCGCTCGGCGAGTTCGTGCGCTCGCGGCTCCGGGATCCCGATCCCGCGACGAGGCGCGCCGCCTGCCTGCGCTTCCTCTCCGCCTACGCGAGCCAGGCGGAGGTGGAGGCCCTCCTGGCCGACGAGGACCGCGCGGTCCGCTCCGCCGCGATCCGGCGCCTCGGCGCCTCGCCGAGCGTGGGCAATTTCGAGACCCTCGTCGCCCTCCTGGCCGAGCCCGCGGCCCGCGCCGACGCGCGCGCGGCCTTGGCCGACCTCGTCACCGTCTCGCCGGCCCTCTTCGGCCGCCTCGTGGCCCGCCTCCGCGGCGCGGGCGACCCGATGCTCCGCGGGCGCCTCCTCGCCATCGTCGCCCTGCGCGTCGAGTATTGCCTGGCCCGCCTGGCCGAGGATCCGAACGGCGACTTCGCCCTGGCGGTGGGGAACGTCCTCGATTCGGGCCGGACGGCCGGCGTCGTCAACCTCCTGAACCGCAACCGCGATCCCGCGGTGGAGGAGGCCTCCGTCGCCCTCTTGGCCGGCCGCCTCCGCGAGGGGAAGGACCTGGGGGAGGAGCTGGAGCAGCGCCTCGATCCCCGCCTTCTCGAGCGGCTCGGCCTGAAGCGGCGGGAGGTCCCGGCCGCCCCGGGAAAGCGCGACGAGCGCGTGCAGCGCCTGCCGCTCTTCGTCATCCTGGCGCTGGTCGCGGTCCTGCCCCCGGCCGCCTACCTCCTCTCCGCCGGGCGCGCGGCCTCGCCCGCGGGCTTCGTGGCCGCCTTCATCCGCGCCTTCACGCTCTACGCCCTCGTCCTCAACGGCCTCACCATCGTCCTGGCCGCCCTCTCCTTCGCGGCCTCCCGCCGGCAGGCCCGGCGCCTCGGCCGCAAGACCGACGCCTTCCTCTTCCGGGAGGCCATGTTGCCGTCGATTTCGGTCATCGCGCCCGCCTACAACGAGGAGGCGAGCATCGTGGAGAGCGTGCGCTCCCTCCTCAACCTCCGCTACCCCGACTACGAGGTCATCGTCGTCAACGACGGCTCCAAGGACAAGACCCTCGGCCTCCTCATCGAGAACTTCGACCTCGTGAAGCGCGACCTGCCCCTGGGCACGGCGCTGAAGACGCGGCGGGTGCGGGGCCTCTACGCGAGCCCCCGCTGGCCGGGTCTCCTCGTCGTGGACAAGGAAAACGGCGGGAAGGCGGATTCGCTCAACGCGGGCATCAACGCCGCGACGAAGCGCCTCTTCGCCGGGATCGACTCGGACAGCCTCCTCGAGCGGGATTCCCTCCTCCGCGTCGCCGCCTCCTGGCTCGACTACCGCGAGCCCGTGGTCGCGGCGGGCGGCAACATCCTGCCCGCGAACGGCTGCGCCGTCTCCTACGGCGACCTCGTCGAGATCCGCGCCCCGCGAACCCTCCTGCCCCTTTTCCAGTCCGTCGAGTACCTGCGTTCCTTCATGAACGGGCGGCTCGGCTGGTCCACGCTCCGCGCCCTCCTCATCATCTCCGGGGCCTTCGGCCTCTTTGACCGGGACCGCGTGGTCGAGGCCGGCGGCTACCTGACGAGCCGCGAGCGCTACCTCAAGGACACGGTGGGCGAGGACATGGAACTCGTCGTGCGCCTGACGCGCCTCATGCGGGAGCGCGGGGAGCCCTTCCGCGTCCACTACGAGGCCAAGGCGACCTGCTGGACGGAGGCGCCCTCGAACCTGGCCGTGCTGAAGCGCCAGCGGAACCGCTGGCAGCGCGGCCTCCTCGATATCCTGACCTTCCATCGCCGGATCTTCCTGAATCCGCGCTACGGCGCGGTCGGCCTCCTCGCCTTCCCCTATTTCCTGGCCTTCGAGGTGATCGGCCCCTGGTTCGAATTCCTGGCCCTCGCGATCACCCTCGTCTCGCCGGCCCTCCTCCCGGGCTGGCCCGTGGCGGTGCTCGGCGCCTTCGCGGCGAGCGTCCTCCTCGGCTCTGCGGCCTCCCTGCTCTCGCTGGCGATAGCGGAGTGGGACGGGCCCGTCTTCGGGACGGCCGACCACTTCCGCCTGGCCGCGGCCTCCGTCGCAGAGAATTTCGGCTTCCGCCAGCTCATGGGCTTCTACCGGCTCGGCGGCTACCTGAGCGCGCTCCGGGGCGCCTCGGGCTGGGGCGCGATGACCCGGAGCGGCTTCGCCGCGAAAGGAACGAAACGATGAGCGATCGAATGCCCCGCGGCGGACTCCGCCGACCCCCGAGGCCTCGGGAGGCCGTCCTCGCCGCGGCCCTGGCCGCCGCGCTCGCCGGAGCCGGAGGGGCCGCCGGGGTCGCCGTGG
>DAINBW010000041.1:0-11155 GCA_036732745.1 Spirochaetales bacterium
CGCGGAGTGGGCGGCGAGGCTGAGCTCGGAGGAAAGCTCCAGGGCGCGCTCGGCGGCGAGGCGCTGGATGTAATACAGCGAAGCCTGGCGCAGGGCGACCCAGTTGCCGACGGCGCTGAAGGTTTGGAATCCGATGACGACGGGAAGAACGGAGGCGAACAAGAGAAGGATGATCCGCGTGCGCAATTTTTTCATCGACGACTCCCTCGGGCGCGGGCTATGCATGATGACGTAAGGGGACGGCCGGCTCGATGCGCGGACGCCTATCGACCGTTTCCAGTCTAGCGCATGGAAGGGGGATTGCAAGGTTTCGGCGCCTCGGCCCGGGCCGGAGGCTTCGCGCCGGCAACGAAGAGGCGCCCCGGCGTGTCTAAGCTATGGGGAATGCCGCACAGGAGGCCCATCATGGACAAACCCGCTTGGCTCGCCGCCCTAAAGCGCTTCGAGACGCGCGATCCGCGCAGGGCGGTCGGCCAGCTCCTCGCTTCCGTCACGCCCTATCTCGCCCTCTTCGCCCTCATGTACCTCGAACTGCGGGCGGACCTGCCCTACTGGCTCGTCCTCGCCACCGCGCTGCCCGCGGCCGGCTTCCTCGTCAGGATTTTCATCATCCTCCACGACTGCGGCCACGGCTCCTTCTCCGCCTCCCCCCGGGTCAACGCCGCCGTGGGCTATCTGTGCGGCGTGCTCACCTTCACGGCCTTTCCCGACTTCCGGCGCGGCCACGCGCGCCACCACGCGACCGTGGGCAACCTGGACCGGCGCGGCGAGGGCGACGTCTGGACCCTGACGCTGGAGGAGTACCGCGCCGCCGGCGTGGCCCGCCGCGCCCTCTACCGCTTCACCAGGAATCCCCCGGCGCTCTTCCTCCTCCTCGCTCCCTTGCGCTTCTTCGTGCTCGACCGTTTCCCCGCCAAGGGAGCGAGGCGCTCCGACATCCTCGGCGTCCTCGGCATCGACCTCGCGCTCGCGGGCCTGGCGGCCCTGGCCGCGGCGACCATCGGCCCGCGCGCCTATGTCGCCATCCAGCTCCCGACCATGTGGATCGCGGCCACGGCGGGCGTCTGGCTCTTCTTCGTCCAGCATCAGTACCCGAAGGTCTACTGGGCCCGCGAGGCCGACTGGGACCGGACCGAGGCCTCGCTCAGGGGCAGCTCCTTTTACGACCTGCCGGCCCCGCTCCGCTGGTTCTCCGGCAACATCGGCTTCCACCACGTCCACCATCTCGATCCGCGCATCCCGAACTACCGCCTGAAGGAAGCGGCGGAGGCCCTGCCCGAGACCCGCGTCGCGACCAGGCTCACGTGGAAGACCGCCTTCCGCTCCCTGGGCCTGGCCCTGTACGACGAGGCCGCGGGCGAGCTCATCGGCTTCCGCGAGGCCCGGCGGCGCCTCGGGAAGGCGGCCGGCTGAGGGACCGCGGCGACGAGGCGTGGGAGGGCGCGACGCGGCGCGGCGGAGGCGGCCCCTAGCTTCCTTCCCGGATGAAGGCGCCGCGCGAGAGGAGCCGCTCGAGGTAGCGCGACTTCATCTGCCGGCTCGCCATGATCCGCTTGGCGGGCGGCAGCGCGAGGATGACGCCGAGGATGGCGGCCATCGCGCGGTGGCTCGCCAGGGCCTGGTTGTCGAAGACGAGGTTCTGCAGCTTCCCCCGCTCGATGGCCATGAGGACGGCGCGATGCGCGGAATTGACGGGCGTGAGGATCCGCGCGCCGCGGCGCTGGAGCGAGAGGGCGCCCGCGGGACAGGCGCGGACGCAGACGCCGCAGCCGAGACAGCGCGTTTCCTCCACGCGGGCCTTCTTCCGGCGCGGCGCCTTGGGGTCCGAGGCGGAGACGAGGCCCATCGCCTCCACGGGACAGGCCTCCGCGCACTTGCCGCAGCCCGTGCAGGACGCCGCCGCGACGACGGGGAGGTAATTGGTCGTCGCGACGGGATTGAGCACGGCGAAGCGCTTGGCCGCGAGAAGGGCCTCGCAGCAGCAGCCGCAGCAGTTGCAGACGAAGGAGACCGACTCCCGGACGTTCTCGCCGAACTGCACGAGGCCCCGCTCCACGGCCTCGTCGAGGAGGTCGAGGCCCTCCGCGACGTCGACGCCGCGCGCGACGCCGTGCTTGACGAGGGAGGAGGCGACCCCGTTGAAGGTCATGCAGATGTCGAGGGGCGCGTCGCAGGCCTTGTCGAGGTGGGACATCTTGTGGCGGCAGTAGCAGGTCCCGACGCCGCGGTGGGTCGCGCTCCGGATGACCTCGCTCGCGCGCTCGTAGTCGAGGACCTGGAGGGTGTCGGGACCCGTCGCGCGCGCGGACGACGGCCCCGGAAGGGTCGGCCCGGCCGGGCCGCTCCCGTCGAGGCCGCGCCCGTCGAGGGCGCGCTCGTTCACGAAGACCCGGCCGAGCTGGGTTTCTCCGCCGGCGAAGAGGCAGCGGACAAAGTCCTCCTCCACGTTGAGGTACTGGTAATAGAGCTCGGCGAGGAGGCGCTGGTCGTAGCGGTCGCCGACGCGCATCATCGAGAATTCGAAGAAGCCCGCCATCGGCGGCGGCATCGTGAAGACGCTGCCGCCCTCCTCGCGCTCCATGTCGAGGATCATGCCGCGGGAGGCGAGATCCTCGAGGACGCGGATCGCCTCGGACTCCGAGGTCTTCCAGAGCCGGGCGGCCGTCGCCGCGTCGAAGGGCCTGATCGGGAGGAGGGCGACCAGGGCCGCCTCCTTCTCGCTGAAGAGGACCGAGAGGATCCGGAAGAGGAGCTCGCCCGGGGGCGCGCCCTGGGGAAAGCGGTTGATCCGCTCGACGAGGGAACTGTAGCCGTTCTTGAGCGTGCGGTGGGCCATGACGACAGCGCCGATACCGGGGAGGCCCGGCCGCGGGGGCGGCGCGGGCGGTCGCCGGACTCGGGGCTCCTCCCCTTTCCAGTATAGTCCCGCCGCCCGATCGGTCAACGAAGGCCGCCCGTCGCCGCCGGTTTGGCCTATGCCAAACTGATCATGGCGTGAGCGGCGGGAGGTCGCCGCGCGCGAAAAAGCGGGGGTGCCGGAAGCGACCGGAGCACCGCCCGGCGGGGGCGAAAACGCCAGTTTCGCACGCGCGAAACTGGCTTTTGAGGGAGGGGCGGGCGGGGCGAGGACGCTGGAGGCAGGGGGAGCAGCGAGGGATCGGGCCCGACCACGGGAGCGGCCGGGCTCCCCCTTTACAATCCGCGGAACAATAAAAAAGCGGCCCCGCGGGGCCGCCGTTTCGCGCGGGGAAAACGCTTACTTCACGCGCTCGATGAAGGAGCCGTCGCGGGTGTCGAGCTTGATCTTGGTGCCGATGTCGCAGAAGAGGGGCACGGAGACCTCGATGCCGGTGTCGAGGGTGGCCGGCTTGAAGGTCTTGCCGGAGGTGTCGCCCTTCACGCCGGGCTCGCAGTAGGTGATCGTGCGCTCGATGGCGGTGGGGAGGGTCATGCCGACGGGCTTGCCGTCGTAGAAGCAGACCTCGACCTCGAAGTCGTCCTCGGGGGTGATGTAGCCGGCGTTGTCGCCGAGGTCTTCCTTGGTGAGCTCGAACTGCTCGAAGGTCTCCTGCTCGAGGAAGACGTAGTTCTCGCCGTCGATGTAGGAGAGCTTCATCTGGTGGTAGTCGAGGGAGATGTCCTCGAACTTTTCGCCCATGTCGAGGCCGAGCTCGCAGGTGGAGCCGGTCACGATGTTCTTCACGCGGAGGCGCTTCACCTGGCCGTTGCGGCCGCCCTTGATGCCGAGCATGCGCTGGACGATGAAAACGTCGTTTCCGACCTTGAAAACGGTGCCGCCATGGATATCGCCGGTCATTATCATGCGAGTATTCCTCACTGCAAAGGATGAGAGCCCGGAATCATCCCCTTGGGAGGAGGCTTGGGCCCTTTCGACGAACGCGTCGCCGGCATTTTAGCCGATTTCGCCAAAAAAAGTCAGTAGGTTGTCGGCGAGGTTTCCGAGGGCGAGAAGCCCTTCCGAAAAGGCCTCGAAACCGGGCTTCAGGGCCTCCGCGGCCTCGAGGAGGGGGAGGAGGCGCTCGGTCCCGGCGACGGCGGGGTCGTCGCGGAGCCGGTCGTTGAAGGCGAGGAAGAGCTCCTCCACGGGGGCGAAGAGGGCGGGCTCGAAGCGGGGCCGGAGCCGCTCGAGGAGGGCGCGGACCTTGACGAGCTGGTGCGCCTCCTCCTGGACATAGGCGTGCCAGAGGAAGGGCCGGCCGGAGAGGGCGGCGCGGGCCAGGGACTCCTCGCCCCGGACGACGGCGAAGTCGCCGGCGAGGAGGAGCTCGTCCCAGGTCTCCTGGGGCAGGAAGGGCGGGAAGAGGGCCGGGAAGGGTCGGCCGGCATCCTCCCAGGCCCGGCGGAAGCAGGGCTCGCTCCGCCCCGCCGCGACGAGGGCGAGGAGGGGGCGCTCCCGGGCGTAGGCGGCGAGGTCGGCGACGATCCGCGCGAAGTCGCGCTCGTAGCTGAAGACCGCGACCCAGAAGCGGCCCCCGGCGTCGGCGGGCGCGGCGGCGGCGAGGCCGGCGGCGCGGAGCGCGGCCAGGCGGGCGGCCGGGCGGGTGGCGGGGTCGAGGAAGCGCGCGCGCGCGGCGAGGAAGGTACGATCAAGGAGGAGGCCGCCCGTCCCGGGCGCGAAGCCGGGCATGAAGAAGAACTTGCGGACTTTTTCGGAACGGGTCGCGGCGACGAGGCGGTGGAAGTCGACAGCGTAGTCCTCCGCGGTCAGGTATTCGAGGTTGAGGATGCGCCGGGGCGCCGCGTCCGCGGGATCGAAGACGAGCTCCTCGTACCAGTCGGGCTTGCCGCAGGCGAAGCATTCCACCGCGCGGCGCGGCGGCTCGCGGCGAAACTCCTCCCGGGCGGGACCGGGGGACAGGTCCCAGCGGTAGACCCGCCAGCCGCGGAAGTCCTGGGCCTCCAGGGCGGGGTCGATCTCGGGAGCCAGCGCCGTGAAGGCCTCGAGGCCGTCGACGACGAGGCGGAGGCGCAAGGTCGGGTCGGCCTCGGCCAGGGCGCGGGCGAGGCGGTAGACGACGCCGATGTCGCCGAAGTTGTCGACGACTTTGCACAGGATGTCGATGGTCATGGGCGCGGAGATTCTCCCTTGTGGTACGAAGCTTGTGAAGGCTCGGGGCGGGCCGAAGGCCTGGCCGGCTCCCGGCCGCGGAACGCCGGGAAAGCGGCCGTCGCCGTCGACGGGCTCAATGCAAAGCTTCGCAACACTAGCAGGGGGAGCCTCCCCGAATCTAGCCGAGGGTGTGGAAAAACACGGTGGCGATGAAGCCGAGGACGGTGAAGAGGCCGACCATGCCGATGTTGCGCTCGTAGGCCTCGGGGAGCATGGTCTGGGCGGTCATCGCGAGCATGGAGCCGGCGGCGAGGCCTTCGAAGAGGGAGTGGGCGAAGGGCGGGAGGACGCTCGCGAGGAGGTTGCCGAGGAGGGCGCCGACGCCGACGGCGATGACGAGGGAGGTCCACATCCAGAGGATGCGCCCGGTCTTGGCGCCGGATTCCTTCATCATCGTGGAGCTCGAAAGGGATTCGGGCAGGTTGGCCATGAAGAGGCCGGCGATCAGCGCGGGGCTCGGCTCGAAACCCGACATGCTCGCGCCGATGACGAGGGACTCCGGGATGCCGTCGAGGAGGAGGCCGAGCCAGATGGCGGTGGCGGCGCCCGCCCTGCCCTCGCTGGCGGCGACCTTGATCTCCGTCTCCGTGGGGCGGTAGGCGTTTTCGTCGAGGTGGCGGGCGGCGGCGCGGACCCATTCCTCGGCGCTCACCGCCGCCTCGGGGATCTTGCCGGTGCGGCCGCGTTCGGCGGCGAGTTCGCCGACGGCGGCCTCCAGCTCGGGGCTCGCCCCGGCCAGGAAGTCGAAGTCCTCCTTGCGGACGACGAAGACCCGCGAGTCGACGAGGGGCGTCGCGTCGGCGCTCCGCGGCGCGTTCCAGATGAGGGCCATCTCGCCAAAGGTCTGGCCCTCGCCGAGATCGGCGACGAGGCGGCGCTCGCCCTTTTCGTCGAGGTATTCGATGCGGACGGAACCCGAGTCGATGAGGTAGAGGGAGTCGCCGACGGAGCCCTGCCGGAAGACGGGCACGCCGGCGGGCAGGTTCCTGGTCTCGATGTAGGGCACGATGGCCTGGACCTGCTCCGGCGGGAGGGAGCGGAGGATGTCGACGCGGCCGAGCTTTTCAAGGAGGACCCTGGCCTCGCGCTTTTTCCTGGTCTTCAGGTTCGACAGGAGGGTGGAGCGCTTGCGCGCCCAGGCGCCGCCTTCGTCCGCCGCCCGCGAGAGCGCGATGAAGAGGAGGCAGCCGACGAGGAGTCCGAGGGCGAGGGGCACGAAGCCCGCGTCCTGGTGCTCGACGGCCGGATTGACGAGCTCGAAGGAGATGGCCGCGATGAGGGAGCCCGCGCCGAAGGACATGACGGCGGAAATGACCGTGCGGGAGGGCTTGGCCCAGAGACCGACGATGGCGCCGATCGGCAGGGAGACCGAGCTCAGGGCGCCGAAGACCAAGGCGGCGAAGGCAGACGAGCGCAGGAAATCCATGGGACCTCCAGGGGGATCGCGCCTTTAAGTATGGGCGAGGCGGGGGAAAAAATCGAATTCGCGGGCGGCCTTGCCAGCGAGCCCGCCCCGGCCTATCGTTGCGGTATGCGCTACCTCCTCATCGCGAATCCGGCCACGGGCGGCGGCAAGAACGCGGAACGGATCGCCCTCGCCCGGGCGTGGTTCGCCCAAAGGGGCGACGCGGTCGAGGCGAGGAGCACCGAGGGGCCGGAACACGCGACGCGGCTGGCCCGGGAGGCGGCCGCGGCCGGAGGCTGGGACGCGGTGATCGCGGCCGGCGGCGACGGCACGATCAACGAGGTCCTGAACGGCCTGGCGGGAAGCGCGATGCCCCTCGGCATCCTGCCCTGGGGCACGGGCAACGTCTTCGCCAAGGAGATGGGCTTCCCGCGCTCCCTGCGGCGCTGTTGCCGCGTCATCCGCAAGGGGAGGACCGCGCGGCTCGACCTCGGCCGCGCGGGGGGACGGCGCTTTCTCATGATGGCGGGCGCCGGCATCGACGCCTTCGCCCTGGCCCAGATGCGGGGAAAGAACTGGAAACGCGTCTTCGGCGTCACGGGCTACGTGATCGGCGGCCTCTTCGCCTTCGCGCGCTACCGCGAGGCGCGGATCACGGCCCGGTTCCCGGACGGCCGCGTCGAGCGCGGGAGCTACGTCCTCGTCTCGAACACGCGACGCTACGGCGGGATCTTCTCCATCGCCCCCGACGCCTCGCCCGTGGACGGGCGCCTCGACGTCTTCATCCACCGCGGGACGAGCCGCTGGGGTCTCGTGCGCCTCGTGCTGGAGCTCGCGGCACTGCCACGGAGCGGTCCGCGCGTCAAGCGCATCGTCCGCGCCGCCGCCGTCGAGCTCGAGGCGGAGGGCGAGGTGCCCCTCCAGCTGGACGGGGATCCGGTCGGCGCCCTGCCGCGGCGGATCGAGGTGGAGCCCCGCGCCCTCTCCGTCATCCTGCCGCGCAAGGTGCTGAAAACCCTGTAGGCACCGGGCCCGCCGCCCCGTCGAGGCCGTGGGAGCGCATCGCTGGATCGTGGAGGCACAAAAAAACCGGAACCCCCCGCGGGGGATTCCGGTCCTAGGTTCCGCCGGGGCGGAGCTTACTTCTTGAAGGTGACCTTCTGCTCGGCGAGGGCCATCTTGTAGGCGGCCTGGAGCTCGAGGGCGTAGTGGGGGAAGTCGGAGTAGGTGGCGCCGGTGACGACGTCGGCGACGGCGAAGACGTTGTCCTCGGCGGCCTCGTAGGTCGCGGCGACGGCGCCGGCGTCGATCTTCTTGTCTTCCTTGACGGCGACCTTGGCCTTCTTCATCGTGAAGGCGGCGAAGTTGGCGGTCGGGTTGGCCATGAAGAAGTCGATGGTGGCCTTGTTGTTGTAGCGGTAGCCGATGCCGTCCTTGGTGAGGGGCATGTAGTTCGCGGCGGCGTTGGCCTTGTCCATGTGGCCGTAGTGGACGGTCTCGGAAGCCTTCTTGCCGACCGTGACCTTGAGGCCCTCGATCTTCACGGAGACGAGCTTGTCCTCGCGGGCGGCCTTGGCGTAGGCGGCGGCGCGGATGGGGTTGGACATGAGGCCCTCGAAGTCGCGCTCGTACTGGCGGGCGGGCTTGGCGAAGCCGTCCTTGCCGGGCGTGTACTGGGACCAGAGGTAGGTCTTGCCGTCGGCCTGGAGGTTATAGACGTAGAACATGTAGCCCTTGATCTCGGGATCGGCGTTGGTCGTGTTGGCGAGGGGATCGGGCACGCGAACGACGTAGCCGTCCATCGTGGACTTGCCGTCGGGGGAGTTGAAGGCGGCCCAGCCGCCCGGGCCCTGCCACTCGGCGATGGAGGCGGCGGTGACCTTGCCGGCCTTGTCGATGGTGACGGTGGCTTCGCCGATGTAGCCGCCCTGGTGCGCCACGAAATACTTGGTGGCGGTCTGGGCGAAGGCGCCCGTCGCGAGAACGAGGATCGTCACGAGAACCGCGATCTTCTTCATAGTGTTCCTCCGTTGGGGATTTGCCGGCTCCCGCGCGAAGCGAAAGCAAAGCGGCAATAAGCATAGGCAGCCGACCATGTGCCGTCAAGTATAATAAAGATAACATATATAATGTATAGCATATCTTAACGGGACCTCCGCTTCGGGAGCGGGAGCCGGCCTCTGCCCCGGGGCTCGAATCTTTTCGGCGAAATCGCTATATTACACTCATGAGTGCATATCTTCGGACACAACGAATCGTCCAGCGAATGAAGCCGGGCATTCCCAAGCGCTATCTCCTCCTCGTCGCGGCCCTCGTCTGGACCTTCGCGGGAGGCATGCTCTTCGGCAAGGGCTCGAGCCATCTTGCCGCCCATGGGGACCGGCTTATCCTCCGCTACACCTTGGCGCTCGCGGGGGGCCTGGCCTTCTTCATGCTCCTCTTTTCGAAAATTTCCCTGAAACACATCACGCGCATCCACGCCATCGACATCGTGCGCCCCTGCCTCTTCTCCTTCTTCGACTTCAAGGGCTATGTCATGATGGGCTCGATGATCGCGGGCGGCGCGCTGCTCAGGAAACTCGAGATCATCGATCCGCTCCTTCTCGCGAACTTCTACGCCTGCATGGGCACGCCCCTCCTTCTCTCCGCGGCGCGGTTTTACTATGCGTGGGCACGGTATCCGCGTTTCGCGGGACAAAGCGAAGCCCCCGACGGCGGGGTCGGGGGCGAGTAAGCGGGACAAGACAAGCGGCGCGGAGCGGCGCCGGAAGCCGGGCTATTTCTTGCGCGTGGCGGCCTGGACGGCGGCGCCGATGGCGCTCTCGAGGTCGGCGAGGGCCTTCTGCGCGGCGCCGGCCCTGTCGACGGCCTTGAGGTGATCGCCGGCGGCGAAGGCGGCCTCGGCCTCGGCGATGGCGGCCTTGGCTCCGGCGATCTCGGCGCTCTTGGCCGCGCGGTCGAAGGCGGCCTTGCGGATCTTGGCGGCGGAGGCCAGGAGCTTCTCGGCGGCCGGGACGGCCTTCTTGGCGGCGTCGATCAACTCGACCGCCTTGGCCTTGACCCGGTCCTTGTTGGCCTGGGCGGCGGGAATCGCGCCCTCAGCGGCGTCCTTGGCCTCGACGGCGAGCGCCTTGGCCTTGTCGTAGCGGCGCCCGTCGAGTTCGGTCTTCATCTTGGCGAGGGCGGTCTTGGCCCGGGCGAGGGCCTCCGGAGCGTAGGCGACGACGTCGGCGTTCTTCTCGGCCTTGGCGACGGCGGCCTCGGCGGCGGCGACCTCGGCCTTCGGCGGCTTGGCGCAGGAAGCGAAGCCGAGGACGAGCAGGGCGGGAATGAGCCACAACAGGCGTTTCATGACCAGGTTCTCCTTGTTTCGTTCAAAAGGGCCGCGACCACGGGCGCGGCGGGCTGTGGAGGACGGCGCGGAGCATCCTCCCCTTAAGTATATATCGGGATATGCGGCTTGCCGCTATACCCGAAGGAAAAAGAGCTTGCGCCTCCGCCGGCCTCATCGTGTATTGTAGGAGCCATGCGGACGCACACGCGCAAAGGCGCACTCGCCCTCCCCTCCCTCCTGGCTCTCGCCGCGGGCGGCCTCGCCGCCCTCCTCGCGGCCTCGCCCCTGGCCACGGGTCCAGCGCGGAGCGCCCGCGACGCATACCTGGCCGCGCTCCCGCGGCCGCCGGCTCCCCGGGAGCTCCTCGCGGTCGGCTCCAGCGAGCCGGGCGCCCCCGCCCTCCGCGCCGCCGAACTCGCCGAAATCCTTACCCTTCTCGACGAGTTCGAGGCGGGGCGCGTCGTCGTCCTGGCCGGCGACAGCGCCGCCGCGAGCGAGGCGGAGGCGACGACGGCCCTCCGCGAGGAGCTTCCCCTCCTCGTGGACCGCGAGTACGCGGGCATCGAGGAAAACCTCCGGGCCCTTTTCGGCGCCATCAGGGCGGGTTCGATAGCCCCGCGGGACGCCGAGCGCTACGTCGACGCACTCGCGGCCCTGGTCAGGAAAAGCGGCGCCCGCCTCAAGGGGGCGGCCGGTCTCGCGCGGAGCGGCGCGGAATCCCTGCTCGAGGCCGAGGCGCGGACGATGGGCGGCGTCTTTGTCGGCGTCGACCTCGCGGCCGCGCCCCGCGGCGCCGCGGAACCCGCGGAGGGCGAAAGCCCGGTCGCCGCCCGGCGCCTCGCTCTAGTCGTCGCCAAGGCCCGCGGCGCGGCCGCGGACCAGCGACACCTCGTCGGCGAACCCGAGCCCCTCCTCCGCGCCGCGCGCGGCGGCGGCTTCGTCGAGTCGCGGCCGGAGGCCGACGGCCCGCCGCGCGGCGCGGCGATCCTCGTCGAAGAACGCGGCCGCCGCTATCTCCGCGCCGAACTTGCCGCCCTGGCGGATCGGCTCGGGAATCCCGCGCTCCGCCTCGAAGAGGACGCCCTCCTCTTCAGGGCTGCCAAGATGCCCGGCGGCCAGGTCCGCGACCTGCGTCTGCCCTTGGACGAGACGGGCAGGGCCCTCCTCTCTTGGCGCCGGCCCGGAGACCCCGGCGCGGCGCGAACCATGGGCCGGGAGGAGCTCATGGCCGAGGTCGGGCGCGAGGCCCGCCTCGCCGGCCTCCTCGAAGCCATGGAGTCGGGCG
>DAINBW010000042.1:0-6309 GCA_036732745.1 Spirochaetales bacterium
CAGGGTCAAGACGAGGGCGGGGCCCATGGGATGGGCGCGCCGCCGCCGCCGGCCCCCCTCCCCGGAAGGGCGCCCGAACAGCGCAGGACCGGCGTCGCCGTCGGGCTCTCCGCTCCGATCTCGGGGCCGCGGGGCTTCATCGTGGGCCCGGTCTCCTGCGGAGCCCGGGCCCCGGCAGCCAGGGGGGCGGCCCCGAGGATCTCCGCTGCGATCCCTTGTATCTTGAATCCATCACCGAAGGCGGGAGTAGGATAGAAGACGAAAACTGGACCGGGGTATGCAGCTAGTCGATCCCTTGGGGCCAAGCCCGTGCGCGAGTGGTAGGCGCATATCTCGATCCGGTCATCATTAAGCCCGAACGGTTACGTGCACCTAAAGAGTGCGCATGTACAAGGAGGGGATCCGATGACCGAGTCCAATTTTTCAGAGAGCGTCGCGGGGATTGATATCGCGAAGCTACATGTTGATGTCGCTTTGAAAAGCAGAGGAGCGGCCGTTATCAGGGAGGCGAATGACGAAGCGGGGCATCGAAAGGTCTGTGACCTCCTGATCGGAGAGCGGATTACGCTCATCGTGATGGAAGCGACGGGAGGGTATGAGTCCGCGTTGGTTTGCGCTCTCCAAGCTTCGGGTTTGGCCGTAGCCGTGGTGAACCCGAAACAGGCGAGGGACTTCGCCAAGGCAATGGGACATCTTGCCAAGACAGATCGCGTTGACGCACTCATGTTGTGCGAGTTGGCATCGGTGCTGAGCCGGAGAGAGGATCTCTCCCGCCATATCGCCCCCGTACGCGAAGATGCCAGGCGCGATTTGGACGCTCTCATCGTGAGACGAAGACAACTAATGGCCATGCTACATGCGGAAAACCAGCGCCTTGACACCGCACGATCAGCCGTCCGCGCAAGCATCGCCGCCGTGATCGAAACACTGACAGGCCAACTCAAGGAAACCGACAAGAGCATGTCGGACCATGTCGCGCGTCATTACGAAGCTTTGGCCGATTTATTGCGAACGGTGCCGGGTATCGGCCCGGTAGCCAGCGCGACGCTTATCGCTTTGCTTCCGGAACTGGGCCGGCTTGAGCGCCGCCAGATTTGCGCCCTGGTCGGCGTTGCCCCCATGGCCTGTGAATCCGGCGCTATGGTTAAGCGTCGACACATCAGGGCCGGACGCGGAGAAATCCGCAGAATTCTATACATGGCAACGCTTTCAGCGGTGAGGTATAACCCGACCATCAAGGCATTTCACGATAGACTGGTCGCCGCGGGAAAGCTTCCCAAGGTGGCTATAGTTGCTTGCATGAGAAAGCTCATCACGATTCTGAACGCGATGGTGAAGACTGGGGTCCCTTGGCGGGTTCAGTCTTCACCCGCTTGAAAAGGAAGACGGTTACTCGCGCGGCCCGCTCCCGGCCGTCATCCCCATCGTTCCCGCCCCCTCTTTCAAGCGCGAAGCAGGCGCCCGCGCGTATGCTATACTGGAGGCATGGAACGCATGGGAAATCCCGCCCTCGCGCCCAAGGAGCGCTTCGCCTACCGGCACTACAGAACCTGGCCCGACTCCGAGCGCTGGGAACTCATCGACGGCCACGCCTGGGCGATGAGCCCCGCGCCGAACCGGCGGCACCAACAGCTGGCGCATCGACTGGCCACCGAGCTTGGCGTTTTCCTGAAAGGCAAGACCTGCGAGGCCTACGAAGCCCCCTTCGACGTGCTCCTCCCGGCATGCGGCGAGACGGACGACCTGGTCGAAACCGTGGTACAGCCCGACATCGTGGTCTATTGCGATCGCTCGAAGCTAACCGAGGCGGGCGGCCGCGGCGCGCCCGACCTCGTCGTCGAGATCCTCTCGCCATCCACCGCGCGCAAGGACCTGAACGAAAAGCTCCGCCTCTATGAGCGGCACGGCGTGCGCGAATACTGGGTCGTGGATCCGGGCAACCGCTCCATTCTCCTGTTCCGCCCCGCGGAAAATGAGGGCGGCGCCAAGGCCTACGATGAAGGCGAGCTTCGGGAAGAGGGCCGCGACTGGTCGCCGCTGGCCTCGAAGGTGCTTGCGGGTTTCTCGGTCGACCCCGCGGAGCTTTTCGCGGACTAGCGGCGCCGGCCCGCGCCGCCCTACCCGACCCCCCGCAGATACTCCGCGAGCGAAGCCGCGAAGAAGAGCTCGGCGCGGGCCTTGAGGAGTATGCGCTCCGCGGCGAGCCGCTCGTAGGTCCGGCGGCGGCCGAAGCCCCGGGCCTCGCGGGCGACCTCGGCGGCGAGCGCCTCGTGGTCGGCGAGCCTCCGCCGCCTGAGCTCCAGGAGGCCGACGGCGCGCGGGCCGGGCAGGGCGCGCAGGCAGTGCACCGCGATGTTGAGCGGATTGCGGTAGGTGCGCGGCTCGGCGAGCTCGCCGGACAGGGCCTTCTCGAAACAGCGCTTCCCGCGCGCGGTGATCGCGTAGAACTTGCGGTTCCGCTTGCGCTTCCCCTCGCCGTAGCGCGCCACGAGCCCCTCCTCCCGCAGCCGCGCGAGGGCCCGGTAGACGGAGGAGGGAGCGACGCTTTCCCAGGAGACGATACCCGCCCCCTCGAAGCGCCGCGCGAGGGCCAGGCCGTAGGCGATGCCGCCCTTGTAGAGTTCGGAGAGGATGAAGGTCTTGAGGGACATGGTCTTTGGGCTCCGGCGCCGCGGACGGTGGAGCTCGGGCGGCGCCTATTTCGTCATGAGCCCAAGTCTAGCGCCGGCCGCGGCGGGCCGCAAGGGCCTGTTTCGCCTATGCACAACTGGCCCGAGCCGCCTTTCGGCCGCTTTCCGCCACCTCCAAACCGGACGCGTCAAAATGAAAGGGCCGCCCGAAGGCGGCCCCGAGTTCGGCGCGAGGTCTTGCGACTAGATCTTCATGACCGCGATGAGGACGAAGTTGAGGAGGAAGAGGGCGGAGGTGACGTAGAGGATCGGGTGGATCTCCTTCCCCTTGCCCTTGATGAGCTTCACGAGGCAATAGAAGATGAAGGCGGCGGCGATGCCGTAGGAGATGTTGTAGCAGAAGGCCATGAGGATCGCGGCGAAGAAGGCCGGGACGGCCTCCTCGAACTGGTCCCAGGCGATCTCCTTGAAGGAGCCCATCATCAGGATGCCGACGACGATCAGCGCGGGGGCGGTCGCGAAGGCGGGGACGAGGCCCGCGATCGGCGCGAGGACGATGCAGAGGAGGAAGAGGACGGCCGTCACGAGGGAGGTGAGGCCGGTCTTGCCGCCCGCCTCGATGCCCGCGGCGCTTTCGATGTAGGTCGTCGTGTTCGAGGTGCCGAAGACGGCGCCAACGGAGGTGGCGATCGAGTCGGCGAAGAGGGCCTTGTCCATCTTCGACTTGAAGCCCTTGGAGTCCTCGAGGGCGCGCATGTCGGCGTCGCTGAAGATGCCGGTGGCGCGGCCGGTGCCGATGAAGGTGCCGATCGTGTCGAAGGTGTCGGAGAGGGAGAAGGCGAAGATCGTGAGGATGACGAGGGGGATCTTCACGGGATCGGCGAAGAGGCTGCCGAAGCCGGGGTTCCCGAAGAGGGCGCCGAAGGTGACGCCGAGGTCGGCGAAGGCCTTGCCCCAGGAAGCGGGATCGAAGGAGATCGCGGAGAGGTTGACCACGCCGAAGGGAATGCCGACGAGGGTCGCCGCGAGGATGCCGATGAGGATGGAGCCCTTCACCTTGAGGACCATGAGGACGATGATCGTGACGAGGCCGATGAGGGCCACGATCGCGCCCGGGCTCGAGAAGTTGGCGAGGGCGGGGATGATGTTGCCGTTGGTGATGACGGTGCCGACGTGCTCGCCGATCTTGGCCGAGGGGACGGTCTCGGGAGAACCGAATTTGGAGAACACCGCGAGGATGTTCGGGCCTTCGGAGGTGAACTTGAGGAAGTTGGCTTCCTTGATCCCGATGTAGGCGATGAAGACGCCGATGCCGCCGGAGATCGCGTGCTGGAGGGAGGAGGGGATCGACTTGATGATCGACTTCCGCACCTTGGTGACGGTGATGATGATGTTGATGAGGCCGCAGATGAAGACGAGGGCCAGGGCTTCCTGCCACTTGAAGCCGAAGGCGAAGCAGACGGTGAAGGTGAAGAAGGCGTTGAGGCCCATGCCGGGCGCGAGGGCGTAGGGCACGTTGGCGAACAGGCCCATCACGAGGGTGCCGACCGCCGCCGCGATGATCGTGGCGAGGAAGACGCCCTGCCAGGGCATGCCCGTGGCCGACAGGATGTTCGGGTTGACGAAGATGATGTAGACCATCGTGAAGAACGTCGTGACGCCGGCGAGCATCTCGGTGCCGATCGTCGTGCCGTTCTCCTTGAGCTTGAAGAATTTCTCCATATGGTTGCCTCCTTGGAGTTTCGGTTCGGGAATCAGTGTAGGCCCGCTTTCCTTAATGCGCAAGCTTTTTGTATACCGTATTCAACTTTTCCCTTGCGTCCCCGGCCGAGCGGGTTTAGAGTTAGTCCATGCTCGACAAGGATCTCATCGACGCCGCCCGCGGCGCCCTGCCCTGCGACCTCAACCTGGCGAACTGTTCCCTCGTGGACCTCCTCCGCGGGGAGATCCGACGGGACGTCACCGTCTCCGTCCGCAAGGGCCGCGTCGTCGGCGTGGACGACGGCCTGCGCGCCGAGCGGACGATCGACCTCAAGGGCCTCTACCTGGCGCCCGGCCTCGTGGACGCGCACGTGCACATCGAGTCCTCGATGCTGCCGCCGCCCGAGTACGCCCGCATCGTCTCGCCGCGGGGCACGACCTCCGTGGTCGCCGATCCCCACGAGATCGCCAACGTCCTCGGCTACGACGGCATGCGCTTCATGCTCGCCGCGAGCGAGGGCCTGCCCATCGACGTGTACTTCATGATCCCCTCCTGCGTGCCCGCGACCGGCTTCGACACGGCGGGCGCCGCCCTCTTCGCCTCCGACATGTATCCCTTTCTCCGCGAGCCGCGCGTCCTCGGGCTCGGCGAGGTGATGAACTATCCCGGCGTCCTCTCCAAGGACCAGGGCCTCCTCGACAAGATAGCCCTCTTCCGCGGCGAGGGGCGCCCGATCGACGGCCACGCGCCGGGGCTCTCCGGCCGCGACCTCTCCGCCTACGTCGCCGCCGGCATCGGCTCCGACCACGAGTGCACGAGCCCGGAGGAGGCCCTGGAGAAGCTCGCGAAGGGCATGTACATCATGCTCCGCGAGGGCTCCACGGCCAAGGACCTGCGCCGACTCCTCCCCGCGGTCAACCCGCGCACCGCCCACGCCTTCATGATCTGCTCGGACGACCGCCACCCGAACGACCTCGTCGAGGAAGGCCACATGGACCACGCCCTCCGCCTCCTCCTCGCGGGCGGGGTCTCGCCGATCGACGCCTTCCGGATGGCGTCGGCCAACGCGGCCCGCTGGTTCGGCATCAAGGGCATGGGAGCCATCGCGCCCGGCTATCGCGCCGACTTCGTCGCCTTCGAGTCCCTCGAGCGTTTCGAGGCCAAGCTCGTCTTCAAGGACGGCGCCCTCGTCGCCGAGGAAGGGCGCCTCCTCAAGGAGCCGCCCGCCGCGCGGCCCCCCTTGCGGGACTCCGTCAACATCAAGTGGCTCACCGAGGAGGACTTCCGCATCCCGGCGCCCGCCGCCTCGGGCGGCCAACGCATGCGCGTCATCGAGGCGCGGCCCGAGTCCATCGTCACCGGCGAGCTCCTCGTCCTCCCGAAGGTGGAGGACGGCCTCTGCGTCTCCGACCCCGAGCGCGACCTCGTGAAGCTCTTCGTCATCGAGCGGCACACGGGCTCGGGGAACATCGGCAAGGGCTTCATCAACGGCCTCGGCCTCCGGCGCGGCGCCCTCGGCTGCACGGTGAGCCACGACTCCCACAACATGATCATCGCCGGCGTCGACGACCGCTCCATCTTCAAGGCCGCGCGCCACCTCAACAAGCTGAAAGGCGGCCTCGTCTTCGCCGTCGGCGACGAGGTGATCCTGGACCTGCCCCTGCCCATCGCCGGCCTCATGAGCGACCGGGACGCCGGCTTCGTCGTGGAGCGGCTCAAGGCCTTCGACGCGCTCTTCGTCCGCGAGGGACTCGCCAACGCGTCGCCGATCATGACCCTCTCCTTCATGGCCCTGCCCGTCATCCCCAAGCTCAAGATCACGGACCGGGGCCTCGTGGACGTGGACCGCTTCACGCCTGTGGAGCTCTTCGCCGAATGAGGCGGCCCGCGGGCGCCGGCCACCGCCTGAGCCGGGCGCCGGCCCCCGCCTGAACCGGGCGGCTGCCCCCGCCTGAACCGGGCGGCTACCGCCGCCTG
>DAINBW010000042.1:6319-11135 GCA_036732745.1 Spirochaetales bacterium
ACCCGAACACGAACACCAGACCGATCACCAAGGGCCGCCTGAGCCGGGCGCCGAAAGCCGTTTTCGGAAGAAAAAACTTGACGGCATTTTGTATACGGAATACTGTATTCATATGTCGATCGCCCGCGAGCGCCTGAGCGCCGACGTCCACCAGGAACTCCTCGGCCGGATCATACGGGGCGAGCTCGCCCCGGGCCGGCGGCTCAAGGACGCCGAGCTCGCGGAAAGCCTCGGGGTCAGCCGGACGCCGGTCCGCGAGGCCCTCCTCCGACTGGAGCGCGAGGGCTTCATCACCTCGCAACAGCATTTCGGCTTCTCGGTGAAACGGCTCCTCGAGTCCGAGATCCGCGAGGTCTATCCCCTCGTGCGACTCCTCGAGTGCTCGGCCCTTGAGTCCTCCCCCCTTCCCGACGCCGCCAAGCTGGGCCATCTCCGCGAACTCGGCCTATCCCTGCCGGAGAAGGCCGCCGACCCCCTCAAGCTCATCGAGCTCGACTCCTCCTGGCACCGGACCCTGGTCGAGGACGCCGGCAACGCCCACCTCCTCAGGATCCTGGCCGAGCTCAAGCGCCTCGTCCTCCGCTACGAGTACGCCTTCATGGAGGACACGGAGCTCGTCAGCGAGTCCCAGGGGGAGCACGCCGCCATCATCGAAGCCCTGGAGCGCAAGGACCGGCGCAAGGCCGTCAAGCTCCTCGGGGAACATTGGGACCGCTGCACCAAGGCGACGCTCAGCGACTTCCTGGCCAACGGGGTGGGGGACGGGAGCGGCGAGAAACTTGCCAACAGGGGGGCGGGAGACTAGACTTCTAGTCCCGCCCATAAAAGGAAGGTCATGAAGAAAGCCCTGCGATTCCTGGTGAACGACCGCGTCGTCGAGACGGAAGCCTGGGAAGGCACGCCGGCCCTCGACTTCCTGCGCCTGGACCTCGGCCTGACCGGCGCCAAGGAAGGCTGCCGCGAGGGCGACTGCGGCGCCTGCGCCGTCCTCCTCGGCGAGCGGAACGGGAACGGTTCCGCCTATCGCGCCGTTCCCTCCTGCCTCCTCGCGCTCGGCGAGCTCGACGGCCGCCACCTCGTGACGATCGAGGGGCTCGCGGACGGCGCCGCCGCCGCGGGCGCGGAAGGCGGCCTCACGCCCGTGATGCGCGCCTTCGTCGAGGAAAACGCCAGCCAGTGCGGCTTCTGCACGCCCGGCTTCATCATCTCCCTCACCGCCTGGCTCGTCGCGGGCCGGGACATCGACGAGGAAGGCGCCGTGACCGCGGTCGAGGGCAACCTCTGCCGCTGCACGGGCTACGCCTCCATCCGCCGCGCGGCCGCCCGGCTCGTCGCGGAGTTCTCGGGGCTTCCCGCCGAACCATCGGCCCGCCTCGCCGCGCTGGCCGCCGCGGGCGCCGTGCCCGCCGCCCTTCCCGCCTTCGCCCGCGGGGAGCTGCTAAAGGCGCGGCCGCCCGAGGCCGCCGCCGCTCCCGCGCCTTCCGGCGCGCCCGAGGCCGCGCCCGACACCGCGCGCCGCGCGACGATCGTCGCGGGCGGCACCGACTTCTACGTGCGCAACGTCGATCCCGAACCGCGCGAGGGCTTCACGCTCCTCGGCCGCGATCCCCGCCTCCGCGGGATCGTTCGGCGCGGCTCGGTCCTGGAGATCGGCGCGGCGGTCACGATCGCCGAGTTCTTCGCCTCCCCCGAGCTCCGCGCGGCGGTGCCGGGGATCGAGGCCTACGAAGGCTCCTTCGCAAGCTCGCTCATCAGGAACCGGGCCACGCTCGGCGGCAACGTCGCCAACGCCTCCCCCGTCGCCGACGCGACCGCCATGCTCATAGCCCTCGGCGCCTCCCTGCGGATCGAGCGCCCCGGCCAGGCCGGCGCCGCCCGCAGCCTGCCCCTGGAGCGCTTCTTCCTCGGCTACAAGCGGCTCGACCTCGCCCCCGGCGAGATCGTCGCGGCCTTCCTCCTTCCCGCGACGGGCAGCGCCCGCTTCAGCTTCGAGAAGGCCTCAAAGCGCAAGAGCCTGGACATCGCCGCGGTGAACACGGCCCTCCGCCTCGAGACGAACGGCGGGCGCGTCGCCATGGCCCGCCTGTCCGCCGGCGGCGTGGCCGCCACGCCCCTCCTCCTCGAGGCCACCTCCAATCTCCTGACCGGACGCGAGATCTCCGCCGCGACCGCGATCGAGGCGGCCCGCTCGGCCGCCGCCGAGGTGTCGCCCATCGGCGACGTGCGAGGCTCCGCCGGCTACCGCTCAAGGGTCCTGGAGCGGCTCGTGCTCGGCCACTTCGCCCGGCTCTTTCCGGAAACCCAGGCGGGCATCGCCGAGGAGGTCCTGCGATGAAGGCCATTCCCGAGGCTTCGCTCAACGTCCGCGGCAAGACCGCCTACATCGACGACCTCCCCGAGCCGCGGAACATGCTCCACGGCGCGGTCAAGCTCTCCGCGAGCGCCCGAGGCCGCATAACGCGCATTGACGGCTCGGCCGCCCTGGCCCTCCATCCCTCCGTGCGCGTCCTGACGCACGCCGACGTGCCGGGAGAGAACCAGCTCGGCTTCACCGTCGCCGACGAGCCCCTCCTCCCGGAGGAGGAGTGGGAGTACTGGGGCCAGCCCCTCGTCCTCTGCCTGGCCGCGACGAGGAACCTGGCCCGGCGCGCCGCGGAGCTCGTCGTCGTCGAGGGCGAGGAGCTGGAGGCCACCTTGGACCCGCGCGAGGCGGCCCGGAGGGGCGCCTTCATCCTGCCCCCGCGCACCCAGGCCTCCGGCGACACGGCCGCCGCCTTCGCGCGCGCGGCCCTCGTCGTGGCCGGCTCCGTCGAGTCCGGCGGCCAGGAGCACGTCTACCTCGAGACGCAGGGCGCGGTGGCCGAACCCAGGGACGGCGACCGGATCCACATAATCTCCGGCACCCAGGGTCCCACGGTCGTGCAACGCGCCGCCGCGCGGACGCTCGGCCTGCCCATGAGCTCGGTCGAGGTGGAGGCCCGCCGCCTCGGCGGCGGTTTCGGCGGCAAGGAGGACCAGGCGGCCTCCTGGGCCTGCCTCGCCGCCCTCGGCGCCCGGGTCACGGGCCGGCCCGTCAAGCTCTACCTCGACCGCAAGACCGACATGCGCGCCACCGGGAAGCGCCACCCCTACTCGAGCGATTTCCGCATCGCCATGGACGCGGAGGGCCGGATCCTGGCCTTCGAGGCCGACTACTACCAGAACTCCGGCTGTTCCTGCGACCTCTCGCCAGCGATCATCTCCCGCACCCTCTTCCACGCCGTGGGCGCCTATCGCGTCCCGAACGTCCGCGTGACGGGCTACCTCTGCCGCACCAACCTGCCCTCCTTCACCGCCTTCCGCGGCTTCGGCGCGCCCCAGGGCTTCTTCGTGATGGAGGCCGCGATTGACGCGCTCGCCGCCAAGGCCGGCATCGATCCCGTGGAGCTCCGGCGGCGCAATCTCCTCGAGGAGGGCGACACCACGCACTACGGCATGCCGATGGCGCGGGTCCGGGCCGCCGAATCCTTCGACCGCCTCCTCGAGGCGCTCGACTGGCCCAAGCTCCGGGCCGAAATAAAGGCGCACAACGCCTCGCATCCCCTCGAGAAGCTCGGCGCCGCGATCGTGCCGAACTGCTTCGGCGTCTCCTTCACGAAGCTGCCCATGAACCAGGGCGGCGCCCTGGTCCACGTCTACCAGGACGGCTCCGTCCTCGTCTCCACCGGCGCGGTGGAGATGGGCCAGCAGGTCTCGCGGAAGATAGCGCGCGTCGCGGCGCGGACCCTGGGCGTGCCCCTGGCCCGCGTGGCCGTGGAGCGCACCAGCACCCTCACGGTCGCGAACACGGTGCCGACCGCGGCGAGCACCGGCGCCGACATCAACGGCATGGCGGCCCTCGTCGCCTGCGGGGAGATCCGCGGACGCCTCGTCGCCAAGGCCGCCGAGCTCCTCGGCGCCACGGAGAGCGAGCTGTCCATCCAGGAAGGACGCGTCGTCCGCGGCTGCGAGGACGCGGGGCTGACCTGGGAAGCCCTCGTCCAGAAGTGCCACGAGGCGCGCATCGACCTCTCCGCCCACGGCTTCTACGCCACGCCCGGGCTCTTCTACGACATGAAGGCCGAGCGGGGCAGCCCCTTCGCCTACCACGTCTACGGCGCGGCCGCCGTCGTCGTCCGGCTGGACGTCCTCAGGGGTAGCTACGACTTCGAGCGCGCGGTCATCGTGCACGACGTGGGCCGAAGCCTCGACGCGGCCGTCGACCGCGGCCAGATCGAGGGCGCCTTCGCCCAGGGCCTCGGCTGGGCCGCGCTCGAGGAGCTCAAGTTCGGCGCCGACGGCCGGCTCCTTTCGGACACCCTGTCCACCTACAAGCTGCCCGACGCGCGCTTCCTGCCCCGCGACCTCGAGGTCGAGTTCCTGCCCGAGGCGGACAACCCGCGCGCAGTGCTCAACTCGAAGGCGATCGGCGAGCCGCCCCTCATCTACGGCATCGCCGGCTACTTCGCCCTCCTCGACGCGCTCCGCGCGGCCAGGCCCGAGGGCCCGCCGATGTACGACCTGCCGATGACGCCGGAAAAAACCCTCGACTACCTCATGAAGGACCGGCCCGAATGGATGGCGGCCGCGGCGGGGCGCCGCGACATAGGGAGGAAGCCATGATCGTCAGGAACGGACTCTTGGCCCTGCCGGGCGAGCCCGACTTCCGCCGCGCCGACCTCCGGGTCCGCGGCGGCCGCATAGCCGAGATCGCGCGCGACCTCGCGGCCGAGCCCGGCGAGGAGACCGTCGACGCCGCCGGCCTCCTCGTCCTGCCCGGCGCGATCGATCCCCACGT
>DAINBW010000043.1:0-4515 GCA_036732745.1 Spirochaetales bacterium
TGCCGGGTCGTGAAGTTGTCCGGGGTGCCGTAGGCCAGGACCAGACCCAGCTTGCCGCCCGCCACGAGGCCGGCGATCGGAATGGAGAACTCGAGGGTCGTCGCCTCGCCCGTCTCCTTGACCGCGCTCGCTCCCAAGACGCTGGAGCCGAGGGGTGAGTGCGAATGTCCTGCGCCTCGCTGCTCGCTGACCGTCGGCTTGCCGGCCGCGTCGTAGCCCAGGACCATGAGGGCCCCATCCATCACCCTGCCGCCGAGCCCTACCGCGACCCAACCCTTGGTGGGCGCGACAAGGCCGACGCCGAGCGTCTTTCCGTCGGCCGACAGCGAAAGGTGCAGCTTCATCCCCGACAGGTCGCGGACGAGCGAATACTCCCCGGCCGCGATCACACCGTCGGCGACCGGCTTGCCCGGGCCGGGAACAAGCTCCTGGGCGCCGAGGGCGGCCAAAACCACGAAAGCCATGACCGACAAAACCAAGACTTTGCGCATTGCAGCCTCCATCCGTTTTACTATAGTCCAAGGACGGGGCGTTCCGCAAAAAGCCTGAGATCTGGCCCGCGGGAGGCGGTGAGTGAAGTCTGAGGACGTCGGGGTCGGCAGCCCACGGGCGGCGGGGGCCTTTACGCCCGCGGGCGGCGGGGGGCCTTCAGGCGCGCAGGGGAAAGGCCAGCTGGACGCGCGTGCCCTCGCCGGGGGCGGAGGAAAGTCGGACCGAGCCGCCGTGCGCCTCGACGATGTTCTTGACGATGAGCATGCCAAGGCCCGTGCCGCCCTGGCCGGAGGCGGAGTAGAAGGGCTCGAAGACGTGGGACAGGACCTCCATCGACATGCCCTCGCCGGTGTCGGCCACCTCGAAGACCAGGACCTCCCCCTCGCGGAAGGAGCGCAGGGAAAGGCTTCCGCCGGTGGCGGCCATCGCCTTGCGCGCGTTGTCCGTCACGTTGTAGAGGGCGCGCGCGACGCGTTCCGCGTCCAGGATGACCGGCTCGTCGTAGGCGATGTCGATCACGCTCGCGACGCCGGCCTTTTCCAGGCGCTCGCGCATGCCTTCGGCCACCCGGCCGATGAGCTCGCCCGGCCGCGCCACGGCCATGTCCAGCCGGATCTCGCCGCGGGAATAGTCGAGGAACTCGCTCGCGAGCCGCTCGAGCCGGCCGACCTCCGCCAGGCTCGCGCCGATGCGGCCGCGGAGCTTTTCGGGCTCGTCGGCCTGGATTTCCATGAGCTGGAGTTGGCCCTTCAGGATGGAGAGGGGATTGCGGATGTCGTGGAGGATGAGGGAGGAGAACTTGCCGAGCGTGGAGAGCCGCTCGTTCTTGAGCCTCTCCGTCTGGGCCCGTTCCAGCTCCGCGTAGGCCCGCTCCAGTTCCTCGTTCCGCTTGCGGAGGTCCTCCACGAAGACCTCGTTGGAGCTCCGGATCATGAAGGAGATGGAGGTCATCACGGAGAGGGCGATGGAGGCGCGGGAGCGGATAAGGCGGCGGAAGTCGTCGCGGTAGAGGTAGAGGACCCGGATCTGGTCCTTGGCGACGACCGTGGCGCTCCGGGGCAGCTCGTCGATCAGCGCCATCTCCCCGAAAAAGTGGCCGGGTCCGTGCACGGCCAGGAGGTCGGGCTTCGGGTCGTAGTAGTTTTTCCAGACCTCGACCCGGCCCTCGATCACGATGTAGAAGCGGTCGGCGGTCGAGCCCTCGACGAAGAGGACCTCCCCCGGGCCGTGCTCCTCCTCGGCGCAGGAGCCCGCCACGAGGCGGATCTCGTCGTCGGCCAGGTCCTTGAAGAAGTAGACCCGCCTGAGGAAGTCGAAGTAGTCGCGTTCGCCCATGGCAATTAAAAAGGCTCTCCTCGCCGAGGAGAGCCCTTCCTTTTTCAGGCCCCGGGGCCCATCACCAGGAATCGACCATGTCGTCCGGATCCCGATTGTCCTCGGCGAAGAGGTCGGTCACCGCGCGCATGTCGTCGAAGTAGATGTAGTAGATGCCGAAGGCCTCCATGGGATCGCACTCGACCTTGAAGCCGACGATCTTGATGCCCATGTGGTTGGCGTAGTGGAAGTTCCGCTGGACGATGCCGGTCCTGCCGTCGGGATTCTGGGGCGGGATGGCCACGGAAAGCTTCTTCCAGCCCTGGAAGTTGAGCTTGCCCAAGGGGAGCTCGAAGCGGTTGCCGAAAAAATCCTGGACGACGAGCTTGAGGACGTGGTTGTAGTTGCGGCCGGCGACCCAGACGGAGATCGTCTTGGTGATGCCCTCGACGGGAATCGGGCGCTTGGCGACGATGAGGACCTCGTTGTAGCCGCGGCGGTAGAAATCGGTCCTGACGCCGAGGACGTACTTGTCGGCGACCTTGGGGTCGATGCCGACGTAGCGCTCGTCCGGGATCGGCTCGTTCGCCTTGGCGGCGGGGCCGCCCTCGAAGAGGCGGGCCTGGATGTAGCCTTCGTCGGCGGAGATGTAGGCGTTCCAGAAGCCGGCCGCCTCGAACTTGTCGACGGAGACTTCCTTGAGCTTCTGCTGGGCGGTGTCGACGCCGATCTTGTTCGGGTCGGGCGCGGCGATCTCGGCGCTCGCCGGGGTCGGCGTGGCGGCGGGAGCGGTGGCGGCGGCCTGGGCGAAAACGGGGCCCGCGACCATGGCGAAAACCGCGAGGGCGAGCAGGATTTTGGTGGGGTTCTTCATGTTCGTCCTCCCTTATTTCTTCTCGCCGGAGCCCCATGCTTCCTTGAGCACGTCGGGCCGCTGGAGATTGTCGCCGTCGAAGAGGGTCTCGAAGGTGTCCGTGAGCACCTTGATGTTGTCGATGTAGAACTTGACGGAGCGGTCGAGGTCGGTGGCTCCGGGATCGTTCGTCATGAGGGCCACGCTCTCGGTCGGCCGGGTCCAGATCCTGAACTTCACGAGATCGAGGCTCTCGCGCTTGGGCAGGTACTTCTTGGACTGGGGCACGTTGTCGGGAATGTTGATCCGGAGGTTCTTCCAGCCGACGAAGTTGAGGTCGCCCATCGGGATGATGTGGACGATGCCCTTGTAGTCGCGGACGAAGGCCTCGAGATAGTAGTCGTAGTTGCCGGACCAGACCCACATGTCGAGCATCTTGACGCGGCCGGGGAGGGGAAGCTCCTTGGGCGTGTACTTGACGTCGTTGCCTTCGCCGGTCTTGGTGCCGGGAACCAGGTCGACCCAGTTGTACTCCTTGCGGTCGAAGAGGGTGGCGACGCCCAGGACCCTGAGGTCCTTGCC
This sequence comes from Spirochaetales bacterium, assembly GCA_036732745.1. Classification (GTDB taxonomy): domain Bacteria; phylum Spirochaetota; class Spirochaetia; order Treponematales; family Rectinemataceae; genus JAEUJG01. The sequence continues at coordinate 3,242 of DAINBW010000043.1, forward strand.
CTCGCTGTTCGTGCCGTAGAGCGAGATGGGCCAGCTCTTGACGTAGCTTATCTTGGGGAATCCGGCCGTGGAGAACTTGCTTCCGAGGAGGAACCAAGGCTCCTTCGCGGGATCGTCGAAGTTCTGGATGACCACCGATTCGAGGTTTACCGTATTCTCGTCCGCGAACAGGCTCCCTACGCCGACGAGCGACAGCAGAACGAAGGTGAGGCAGAGCGCCCGGGCAAAGTTCCGTTTCATCCTTGAAACTCCTTTATCGGTACCGCGGACCTGGGCCGGCGGTTGCATACGATTATATTTTCGCCCCATACCTTTGTCAAATAGTTTCCCGGACGCGAATAGGGCAAACGCGCGCGCGCCGGGGCCTTCGGCCGCCGGGAAAGCGGGCCACTATTCAGTATCGGCAGAATTCGCCTCCGCGGCCACCGCCTCTTTCAGAAAAAGCGCGAGGTTTCCGGATCCGGCGCGATAGCCGCTCGCCGAATCCCCCGGAAGGAGGCGCGCGGGCACCCAAAGCAGGCTGCCTTCGGCCGGGGCCGCGCCGCGCCGCGCCAAGGCGGCGAGGGCGCGCGCCAGGCCCTTGTCGTCCGGCGCGATCCGGAAGGCGGCCCCGGGACCGGCCGCCGGGCCGTCGATGCCGATGGCGAGGCCCTGTCGCTCCGCCTCGCCGGCGGCCGCCGCGCTCCGGGCGCCGACCGCGACCAGGAGTATCCGGCAATCGTAGGCCAGGATCTTTTCGAGGGCGGCCGTCGCGTCGGGCGCCTCCAGGAAGCCCTCGCCGGCCGTGCCGCCTCCCGCCGGAGCTCCGCCCGACGCGCCGAGGCCCAGGGCGCCGCCCGATGCGCCGCCGCTTGACGCTCCGCTTCCCGATGAGCCGGTCGCCGGAATCCGCACGACGAGGGCCGGAACGCCCGCCGCCGCCTCGAAGGCCTCGGAAAAGGCCCGGCGCGCCGCCTCCGGCCGCTCGATCGAGGGGGAAAAAAGGAGGGCTCCGCCGGCCCCGCCGTTCCCCGCGGCGCGGAGGGCCGCGATGAAGGCGCCCATCGCCCGGCCCGCCGCGCGGTAGGCGGGCAGCGGATCGGTGGTCGCCGCGGCCAGGCCGGGGAGGGGGGCTCCCCGCCACTCCGGGACGAGAATGGCGCCGTCGTAGAGCGGCCGCGGCGAGCCCCCCGCGCCCGTTTCGCCGCCCGCGCCGGCGCCAACGCCCGCGCCCGTTTCGCCGCCGGTGCCCGCGGCGCCGTCGCCCGCGCCGCCGACCGCGTTGCCCGCGCCAC